>DTYO01000279.1 GCA_012961845.1 Thermodesulfobacteriaceae bacterium | reverse complement strand
GCAGGTTCTCCAAGCATTATACTGCCTGTCCTGGAATGCTGGCAGAAATGATCGCAGACTCTTCCCCCTCCTGCCAAAACAACATGCGCTGCAGACAGGAACAGGACTGCGGATAAGCCTAAAAACAGATTAATCCCCCGAAAAAATGCTCTTCTCACTATTGATGACTCCCAAACCCCAAAACTCAAGGCCTTCATTCTCTTACAGTGTCTGTAAACAAGAAATCTCTTCGCCCGGCCGCTGTCTAAGGCAATAATTTATTGGCTTAAATGGCACATACATGTTTCTTGCATTCCTCGACACGAAACGCAAACCCCATTATCGGACAAGGATCAGTTGAAAACTTTTCAGGCCCGGCATCCGACCAGGCCCTCCACACAGATAAAAATTATAGTCCCAGCGGGAAAGACTGTCTACACAGGTCCGATATTCTTTGTCCCGGTACCCGGAAAAATTATACCCGTCCGCGAGCTCTTGGCCGGGTTCAATCCCGGATTATTCGGTTCGCGAGTCTGCCGAAGATTAAGAGCAAAGGGGGCGCAGACGTACTTTGGCACTTCAACTCCCTGACAATGCAGCAGATCTGGTGTATACGCGAGCCCCTCGAAGCTTCAAATGCCGAACACTTTTTCGTTGAATTCGTCACACCGTTTTAGTGCAGTTTTTGACTCACTATATTTTTTGTAACATACTGCAACTTATATCAAAAGCATTTGTTTGGCTTTTGAAACAAATAACCCAGATTTAATGTCATGCACCGGTAAGGCCGTTTAGAAATTTGATGGATCATAAGACATGGCAGAAAAAGGTCAGAGGGCACCGCCAGCGCCTGAGAGACAGGTTCCTGAAATATGGCCTCTCATCGTTCACTGAATACGAAATCCTGGAACTGCTTCTGAGTTTCGGCACCCCGAGACAGGACTGCAGGGAAAGGGCAAAGGCCGCACTCAGGCATTTCGGCTCGCTGGCTGCCGTCTTGGAGGCCCCGATATCGGAACTGCAGGTCATCAGGGGCATCGGGCCGTACAATGCCTTTGCCGTCCGGTTTATACACGAAATAGCCAGAAAATTCCTGAAGCACAGGGTGGAGGGCAGAAAATACATCAGAGCTTCCTCAGACGTAGTCGATTACCTGTGTCACTCCCTTTCGCTGCAGAAGCGTGAAATCTTTGTAGTCGTTTTCCTGGATGCCAGTCATCACATCATTGCCGTGGAAGAGCTTTTTAAAGGCACGCTCAACAGCAGTGCGGTCTATCCCAGGGAAGTGATAAAGCGTGCCCTGGACTGTTCGGCAGCGGCCATGGTGTTCGCCCACAATCATCCTTCCGGCAATACGAACCCTTCTGCTGCTGACAAGGCCCTTACCAGAAGACTTTATCTTGCGGCACGGCTCATGGATATGGAAGTACTGGACCACATCATCATAGGCGGTACAGACCGGTTTTTCAGCTTTTCAGACGAAGGCATCATGGCTGCTATCAAAAACCTGGACACTGATCAGGTTGCTGAAATATTCTGAAATTGATATAAAACCCTTTGCCATGAACCGGCTGCGGGATGAAAAATTTATGGAAATCGCCCTGACGCAGGCTGAACAGGCTGCCCGCCGGGGAGAAGTCCCCGTGGGTGCGGTGCTCGTAGATGCAGACGACAACAGAATCCTGGCACAGGCAGGCAACAGATGTGTAGGCAGCAATGATCCTTCGGCTCATGCTGAAATACTGGTTCTGCGGGAGGGAGGCTGCGGACTGGGCAACTACAGGCTGACGGGAACCACACTTTATGTTACCATAGAACCGTGTCCCATGTGTGCCGGCGCCCTTGTCCATGCCAGGATCAAGCGCCTGGTATTCGGAGCTTCTGACCGCAGGACAGGAGCCTGCGGTTCTTTGTACAATATAGTCCAAGACAACAGACTGAACCACAGGATCACAGTCGAAAGGGGCATACTCGGCAGCAGGTGTACGGAAATCATGAAAGTTTTTTTCCGCAGCAGACGCAGAAAGTAAAGTAATACAGACAGGCCGGAGAGGTACCGAAGTGGTCATAACGGGGGCGACTCGAAATCGTCTGTCCGCCCAAAATGCGGACCGTGGGTTCGAATCCCACCCTCTCCGCCAGTAGCATGCGGATACCTGTAAT
>DTYO01000278.1 GCA_012961845.1 Thermodesulfobacteriaceae bacterium | reverse complement strand
ATCACGACAATAACGTGCCGAAGTGGTGGAATAGGTAGACACGCCATCTCGAGGGGGTGTGGGCGCACGCCCGTGGGAGTTCGAATCTCCCCTTCGGCACCACCGTTCATTCCGAAATTTCACAGCAGGAAATCAGAAGTCAACACTGCTCGCATCCGATCCGTGTCGAAGCGGATAGCCTCTGCTGAATTCTTTTTCGTACGGCAACACAAGGTCACTGTACGTGTTTCATGGCATAGCGGAAATATTCCTGCATGAAACGACCTGAAACCGTGTCCGCCATTGAAAAATGCAGGATATCCTTTTCAAGAAAGGCACCTGAAAAGGCAAAGAACAGCATCCTTGAGACATCAAAAAGCATGGAATCAACAAGCTCTCTGTCAATGGCCGATTCAGGAGCACCGTAGGCCCGACACCTTATGGGCCTGTAGTCGAAAAGTATACATTTTCCTGCCTCGTTCATGGGACAGAGGATTTTCTTCTCCTCATATTTTTTCAGAAATTCTTCATTCTTGAAAAGCGTCATACCGCATTCGAGCCCCATTTCCCCGCACAGCTCCCTGGCCTTCCTGGAAGCCTCTACCGCTCTCTCAATCGCCTCTTTCCTTGCCTCCGAAGTGAGAACCTTATTCATTTTATTGCCAATGTATACAGCTTCCAGGAAAAAGAGGCCGAAATATCCATAGCAGCACTCCGAGGTCTCCTTGCCGCACACTGGAAACGAGCTGGTCTTCCGGGCCTTCTCCAAGCTCTTGTCCAGATTGGCAACCAAGGTCTCATACTGCTTGAAATAAACTCCCAGATCCGCTACATGCTTGGCCTCCAGACTGGGTTCCCTTATTTTCAGCTCACCTTCCCGTTTTCCGTATTTTTTGAGCAGCCTCCACTGACTCCAGTTGGTAGGGTTTGATCTTGTATCTTTCATTTTCTGGGAGGCCTTCTTATAACCAAGCCCCTTGCGAATCAGATAGGCAGTGATGAAGGTGCCTGTCCTCCCTATTCCGTGCTTGCAGTGCACAAGCACTTTTTTCCCGAGATAGATCACTTCGTCAAGCCAGTCCAGAGCCTTTTCAAGCTGCTCCATATCCGGTGCGGTTTCGTCAGGAATTGGAATATAGTAGACTTCAAATCCAGCATTTTCTTCTATTTCATGGAGATCACAGTATTCTCCGCAGAGATTTACTATGGCATCTATGCCGTGCTTCCTGATCTCCTGGAGATCATCATATGACATTGGTGCATATCCAGCGGCAAGGCTGGGTGTTATCCACGTAAGTTCATAAGAAGCCATCTTTTTAATTCTTTCTCCCCTTTCTCAAGGTGAATCTGCCCGCATGGCACTGTATCTGCTGAACTGATCATCACTCGTCCCTTGTTACGGAGGCAAAATGGTAACGCTCATTCATGAATTCATCCACAAACCTGCGTACCATGGATTCATCCTTCATATACATATCCATCAGTCTGGTGGCACCCATGAGACGCCCCAGCTGATCAAGCCGTTCCTCAACTGTGGCTCTATCAACAGCGACTATCTGGGCATCAAGCAGATCACCTTTTCTATCGACCTTGAAACCGAGTCTCTCCAGTATTCCGCCAATGAATTCGGCTCTGAGATAACGACCGTGGAAATCACCTCCACCCCCGGCAAATCTGAACGAAATGTAGTTTTGATCTGTATCGTCTCCGCAGATGGTATCTATAATGACAAAATGATAACCGAATTTCATGTTAAAGTTCAGATAGTCGCCTGAAATTACGGCATAGCTGGCCAGAGACGGCGAGGATTTGCTGATGAAACCGCCTGCCATGGCAACCTCATCAAATTCCTTCCAGTTGAAGTGGGTAAAATCGCCCCACTTGATTCCAGGATGGCTAATGCCTTTCCATACGGCATTCAAAGGAACCGATTTAACCTGATCCATTTCAACCTTTTTCTGGTCACAGGCAGACTCTTTCAGCCCGCCGCCCACATCCACGACATAACAGAGTATTGGAAGGCGAGAGATCAGCTCTCTGGCACCCTTTATCTTTCCTCCTGCCCTGTCGCTGATGGTAAACATCTCGTAGACTGCTTTCTCGTGGACAAAACGGATGATATCATGAAAAGATCTGCAGTTTTCAGCTGAAAAGTCGGGGGATTCAGGATCGACCAACCTCAGAGGGGAGACAAAGTCGATTATATATTTCAGCCTTCTCATGTACGTACTGTCGTGAAAAAAGTCTTTCGCGGCATGCCGGATTTCTGTTGCTGAAGGATCGATTCCCTGATAAACCACCTGTCCATCGGCCCAGACGGTAACTTCCCTCCCATGTTCCAGCACCGACGTAGCCTTTCCGGTATTTACAAGGACAGGAACCCCGAATTCACGGGCTACAGAAGCAAAGTGCCCTGCTATGCTGCCAACATCGGTGACCACCGCACTCAATTTGTTCAATACCTTGACGTAGTGCGGTGATGCGTTTGCTGCCACTAGTACCGAACCCTCCGACAGGTGAAGAAGGTCCCTGTCGGTTTTTACCCTGAATACCCTGCCGGCCCCCAGTCCGCCAGAGGCACAATCCCCTCCTGAAAGCAATACCGGAAGGTCGACACCTTCAAATCCGGCCCTTTCTTTGCTCTTTTCCTCCTGCCCGGCCTGAAGAGGTCTGGTTTGAAGGATGAGAAGTCTGCCCGAACTGTCCATGCACCATTCAATATCCTGCGGTTCCCCATAATGGCGTTCCAGTTTCAAAGCCCACTCTGCCAGGACATGTACAGTGGTGTCATCCAGAGTAAACAGGTGCTTCTTCTCATCCGCTACTGCAATTTTTCTGTTGGTTCCATCCTGCTGGGATATTATCTGAACGGCCTTTTCCCCCAGATGCCTGCCGATTATCACAGGTTTCTCCGCCTTGGACACCTCAAAAATGTCAGGCGACACTTCACCTGAAACAAGTGCCTCACCCAAACCCCAGGTGGAGTGGATAGAGATTTTGTCCTGATCAGAATCTCCTATAGCAGCTGTATACATCACTCCGCTCACAGCAGAATCTATCATTTCGAGGACGATTACAGCCATAGATGTCTCTTGGTCTGAAAGACCATAATTAATTCTGTAATACATGGCCCTAGGTGTATATTTACTTGCTATTACCCTCTTGTACGCATGAGCAACCTGCTCCTCTGCCACATTCAGGACTGTCCTGTACTGCCCGGCAAAAGAAACCTCCGAGTCTTCACTTACGGCACTGCTCCGCATAGCCACTTTTACGTCTGGTCCGGTCGAGGTCTTCAGGTGCAAAAAAGAGGAAAATACGGCATCACTGATATCCGGTGGGACACGGGCCCCGATTATCATTGATTCAATTTCACTCGATATAGCTTCCAGTGACTCTACCGAATCTATGTCCACCTTCGCCAGAAGGGAATTGATCTGACCCTGCAGGTCATTGAATTCCAGGAAATAACGGAAGGCATTGGTGGTAATGACAAAACCTTCCGGCACCGGCAGATCAAGTTCAGTTTTCATCAGGTTCAGCTGGGAGGCCTTTCCGCCAATCATCTGGGGCTGCCCGTGTATGGATTCTCTCAAATCAAGAGTATACGGAGGACCAAACTGGAATTCGGGAGGGGCCAGGATAAACCTTATATAGAAATCTATCTTTTTATGATAATCCCTCAGGCTTACATACGGCACAGGCGCCATGCCGATCAGGCATTCTATCATTTCGTATACTGCATCCGAAAGCTCTGTACACATCCCCTCTATCCGGTTCATGTCAACTCTTTTCCGGTTGTAGTAGACCTCTTCAAGCTCGGCCATCACTTCATGAGCGCGCTTATCATGCCGGAGAAGAGACTTAAATGCCTGATATTTTTCACGCAGAACAGTACCAGGCGAGAAAATGCTGTATGTCCAGTACTTGAACAAGTTATTGATTTCCATCAGGCCGCCTCCTGGAGCAGGTCATCAAAAAGCAGGACGTCTCTGAAAATCAGGGTTTTTGTTCCAGAACAAGGCGCATGAGAAAAATAACCGCCGACATTGTATTGATATTTCGAGATTATTTTTTTGAAACAGAGTCATGGGACAAAAGAACAATTTTGAGAGGTGCCCGCCATACTAGATCACCAAAAAATAACACACCTAAAACAAAATTACCAGATAATGAGCGCATGGACAATAAAGGTCCATTATCTGCAAATACTTTTTTATTTTCT
>DTYO01000277.1 GCA_012961845.1 Thermodesulfobacteriaceae bacterium | reverse complement strand
TATATGCCATGCGTGAAGCAGCCTGGAAATGCTGGCATGATACCGTAAATGCCGATGTTCGATATCCCGACTTTGCCCATCAGCTTTCAGGATTGCTCAAACCGTGAAACTTATTAGCCGTTTAATCTGCGGACTTGTCATAAATGTCCAGGGAAGTCCTTCCCGCTTTATGGATCAGCTTGACAGGGAATTGGCGGTTTATCCTGTTTCTTCAGGGAAACCGGATATTCTGATCCGGTTTGGTCAACAGTTCAAAGATGATAAACTTGCCGACAATCCGGGGATCCACAGCGAATACGAGGACGGTTTTGCCGCCAATTTTGGAAATGCTTTGGTGCGGTGGCGCTGGGGATACAGCCGGATCTTGGTAGACTGGTTTTCACCGATACCTGAAAAAAGCTGGTCAAGGAAGGCATTGAGTATGCAATTCAGCCACCCTTACCAGGAAATAGGGCAGATTTTCCATGAATTGGTTCTGATACCAACCCTTCAACTTTTCTACAGCCATCATTTTTTACTGCTCCACGGCAGCGCGCTGGCTGTAATCAGGGAGAAAAAAGCCGTTGTATTCGGGGGTACCGGGGGGGCGGGGAAAACCAGTCTCGAGCTGTCACTTGTGGGCAAGAAATATAGTTTCATGGCTGATGATATTTCATTTATAGATGTGAACGGAACGGTATGGGCTAATTTTTCCTGGCCGAAAATCTACGGCTACAATACGCTGGGAAATGATGTGGTCAAATCAAGGGTGTTGACCGGTCGCAGTGCTGTAGATCGCCTGTTTTGGCGGCTGAGAATGGGGCTGTCAGGGCCGGATCGTGTCCGGCGCAGGGTTCAGCCTGAGATTTTTTACAGCGGAAATGTCACTCAGAAAGCGGATTTCAGTGAATATTATATACTGTTTCGCGACGGCTCTCCGGCACTGGCTGTCAGGCCTCTAAATACTTCAACAGCTGTTCGCATGAGTCTGGAAGTGATGGCTTCTGAATATACAATACTGTATCGTCATCTGAACTGGCACAAGTATAACAGATTGAGTCTGCAGCAGGAGCCCTTCATTACTGTAGGGGATATTTTTGATCACTGGCAGGTTGCCGGCAGAAGGATTTTTGAGAATATCAAATGTTATATGGTCCATATACCCTTCGATTTCAGTGTTTCCGAATTGAAATCCGTTTTTCCGGAAATGCTTATCAGGCATAGAGAGTCTACATAAAGGCAGACTGAGCAGATATGAGTGCATTACAGGCCCTTGGTCTGAAGCGGCTGGCAGGTGATGCCGGTATAACGTTGGGCAGGCAGCTGGCAGTCGGACTGTTGCAGATGGTCTTAGCTGTTGCCGTCGCCCGTGCCCTTGGCCCTGCAGGCAACGGGCGGTATGCTGTTGCGTTACTGCTGCCGACCATGCTTGCTGCATTATTGAATCTTGGGATTGCTCCCGCCAATGTTTATTTTCTTGGTGCCGGCCTGGTTGATGCCGCCACTGTATTCCGTGCCGTAAATCGCCTTGCAGCGGTTATTGTCATATTCGGGTCGGGTGTGGGGGCTGCATGTATTCTAATCTTTGGGGATAAATGGTTTCCCGATGTGCCTGCTACTATTCTCTGGGGAGCTTTATCCATATTTCCATTTGCTTTGTACCAGTCATTCCTGTCCAGTATCTTCCAGGGATTACAGAAGTTCAGGTTGTTTAATCTCATCATGTTTACTCAACCTGCGGTTACGCTGTTAATTATATTCTCACTTATATCGTTTGGTTCAGCATACCTGGAATATATACTTGCAGCATACCTCAGTGGTTTTTTGGTAATGGTTTGTATCTCTCTGGCGGGAATAAGGAGAGAGCTTAGGACTGTGACAGCGTCATGTGCCAGACAGGGATATTTCAGGGAAGCTGTATCTTACGGGATCAGAGCACATCTGAGCAATATACTGGCCTTTGTCAATTACAGGGCGGATATATTCCTGTTAAATGTGCTGATAAGTCCAGCTGTTACCGGTATCTATGTAGTTGCCGTCCAGATAGTGGAGCGTCTGTGGCTATTGTCGCAGAGCATCAGTACAGTTATCCTGCCCCGCTTGTCAGAGTTGTCCGCAGATGAAGAAAAAAGAAAACAGCTTACACCTGTAATATGCCGCACTGTTACTGTAGTTACCCTGCTGGGAGCAATATTGTTGATCTTTATAGCTTACCCATTCATTACTATTTTTTTTGGAAAAGAGTATGTGCAGGCTGTGCCTGCGCTTATATGCCTGCTGCCGGGAATTGTGGCAGGGGCGGGTGCTCGTATCCTAGCCAATGATATTGCGGCCAGAAAACGTCCGGAGCTTAACATGTATTTTTCAATGGTGGTTGTTACGGTGAATGTAGCGGGCAATGTTTTGTTAATACCATGGTATGGTCTTGTGGGAGCGGCGATCGCCACCAGTTTTGCTTACATGATAAATTTGGTGCTGCGTCTGATTGTCTATAAAAGAATTTCAGGGAACCTGATAAGGTATTCTATATTGGCGACACCGGATGATGTTAAGGGGATAATGAAAATGCTGAAGTCAAGAGGTTGATATGATCAGAATCCCTTTTTCAGCTTCCTGATCCTTCAATCTTAGCTGATGAATTTATGCCATCTTAATATCCTATGGTCACTGGATCCCGGGGTTTTACGGAAGCTTTCGCATCAGATACAGTCCATGCGAAAGGTTCTGGCCGGCCATGATACGGCAGAGTGTCTCGTGGTTGTCCGCGGCAACATGCAGGATGCCGTTGGAACTCTACCTGGTGTGTCGATGATCCCTGTTTCAGTTCCGGGGCCTTCCTTGGTGCAGGAAGCACTGCTCCCTTTCATGGTATGGCCGAAATTGGAAAAGCGGTTGAGCAATTTTGATGTAATTGTAACCCGTTGGGCCATAGCCTCGCCGTCTTTTCTGGCAATTGTGAAAAAAAAGGCGGTTTTCACGGAGCACCATACAAAGGAACTGGAAGAGATATCCCTGGCGCGAGGTTATAAGCCGTATGTACGCACTCTTCTCGAAAAAAGATATGCGCCTCTGATCCTGAGGGAAGCCAGGGGAATCATAGGTGTCACTGATGAGATCCGGAAGTATGAGTTGGGCCGCGCAGGTATTGATTGTCCCTCAATGGTCCTTTCAAACGGTATCTTTCCTGAAGATGTTCCAATTAGTTCTCATCCGGCTTTTGACGGGAAATCCCTGGATATTGTTTTTATGAGCAGTCATTTTGCGCCTTGGCAGGGATTGGACCGTTTGCTGGCTGGTTTGAATAAATACAGAGGAGAAGTCCGTGTAACGCTTCACCTGATAGGCAGGGTAAGTCCTGCCCTGAAAAATAAAATTCAGCACATGGCGGTTGAAAAGCATATAGTGTTCCATGGCTTTAAGCAGGGGAAGGTCCTCGACGAGATTCTGTCATCTTGTCAACTGGCTGTCGGGAGTCTGGCTCTGCACCGTAAGGGGCTCAAAGAGGCGTGCGCCCTGAAAGTGAGGGAGTATACCGTTCGGGGCTTGCCGTTTGTTGTTGCGTATGATGATCCTGATTTTCCTCCCGGGCTTCCATGGATTTTGAAAATTCCTGCCGGTGAATCTGCTGTGGAGATAAGTAAAATTATACATTTTGTTGAAAAACTTAGGACTTTTCCGTCTGTTTCTGAGGAGATGAGGGCGTTTGCTGAGAAGAAACTGAGCTGGACGGTGAAGATGAAACAGCTACTGGACTTTATCCGGAAAAATATTTAGCGCCTGGCCTAAAAGACTGCATTATGAACTCAACTTTCGGAGTAAAATTTTACCGTAAAAATAAGATCGGAAGAGCGTCGT
>DTYO01000276.1 GCA_012961845.1 Thermodesulfobacteriaceae bacterium | reverse complement strand
TTTATTTTAGAATCAGCAGGTCTTTTCCGATTTCGGAAATAATACATACCCGGCCGCTAGTGAGTCCGAAGACTACCAGGGCCTCTCTTGAGTTCTTGACATTCGGGTGCATTGAAATTCCGGAGAAAATCGGAGGCATTGGCAAACATCAGAATATGCTTCAACCCGAAAGGACGAAAAGTTGCAGGATCATACCGGCACGACGGTGAACGGCAGGGACGGTACCATGAAGTCAAGAGTTCTGCCCAAAAAGAATTATTCGTCCGGAGAATCAGGCACTCACAACCAAATAATCCTGCGGAGTCGGTGTGTAACTAAAGTCAGGGACAAAAGGAAACATTCAGGCCATGAAAAATCAAAAAAAACTGGTGGACCTCGTCGACATTCTCGCCATAAAAGCCATGGAGCTCACGCCGGGAGAACTGGGCCTCATGGGAGACTTCCTCGCAGCCCTTGATGAATGCCTGGAAGCAACCTCTGACCCGGTTCAGAAATCAGTGCTGGATGCGGTTAAGGCTGCCGGAGAACGCATGGTTCTCGCCGATCTGGACGATTCTGAAGAAAATCTCTCGAAGCTGACCAGGAGTGTGGTCTTATTCCAAACCCTTTTTAAGGAAGAATCTACGGGGCGGCTGTCATCCCGGCCGGAGGTGCAAGAAATCACCGGGATAATGAATGAATTCGGAATCAGGCTGAATGCCGGATCCGAAGAAACAGAAGCCGGATCCGCAGCCGGTTCGGCCCATGACGCAGAGGACGGTCCATCCTACTGTAAGGACGGAGGTGAAAAGGACCGGCAGACCGCTGAAGACATTAACGATCTGTCGTTCCTCCAGGATCCGGATCTTCTGGGAGATTTTATCGCTGAGGCCACAGAACATCTCGATTCAATCGAAGTAAACATACTCCGGCTGGAAGAAGACAACAGGAACAGGGAACATATCAATTCCATCTTCAGGCCGTTTCACACCATCAAGGGAGTAGCGGGGTTCCTGAATCTCATGAGCATCAACAGGCTCGCTCATCATACGGAAAACCTCCTGGATGGGGCCCGCAACGGAAAACTTGAGATTACCGAACCCGTCATTGATCTCATACTGGACGTAGTAGACGTACTTAAATCCATGATCCGGAACCTGGGCACTGTTCTTGAGCGCGGCCCGGATGCGTATGAACCACTGGATATTTGTCCTTTGCTCGAACAGATCAGGGCGGTACAGGAAGGAGACACGGAACCGGTTCCAGAGGTCGCTGCCACGGTAGGCGAGCTCCTCGTTGAACAGGGCATTGCGACAGAGAAAGACATTCAGGACGCTCTGGAAATACAGCATAAAGAGACCCCGAAGGAAAAATTGGGTGAGATCCTTGTGAAACAAAAAAAAGCCCCTGCCAAGGATGTAGCCAAAGTCCTTCGCCAGCAGAAAAACAGGAAGCGCAAACTGGATGTTGCCATAAAGGTGGATCTCACGAAGCTTGACAACATGGTAGATCTTGTAGGCGAACTGGTGATAGTCCAGTCTCTGGTACAGCAGAATCCATATGTGCTTTCCTTGACAGATCAGAAGCTCCAGCGCGACATAGCCCAGTTGAGCCGCATAACTTCAGCCCTTCAGATGAACGCCATGTCACTCCGGATGGTGCCAATCAGCCAGACGTTCCATAAGATGAACCGGCTGGTCAGAGATGTGGCCAAAAAATCTGGTAAGCAGGTAAAACTCAAAATGTCCGGCGAGGATACTGAAATAGACCGCAACATGGTTGAAGCCATCTATGACCCCCTGGTTCACATGATACGAAACGCAGTGGACCATGGGATAGAACTGCCAGAAGACAGAAAAAAATCCGGCAAAGAAGTAACCGGCAGCATTCGTCTGCGCGCTTTTCAGAAGGGAGGCAGCATAATCATAGAGATAGAAGATGACGGCAAGGGACTGAATCGGGAAAAAATCCTGGAAAAGGCCAGAAGCAGGGAGATGATCCGGGAAGAGGACATCGCCGCCATGACGGACAACCAGATAGACAACCTCATCTTTCTTCCCGGTTTCTCCACTGCCAACCGGATAACAGACGTCTCCGGCAGGGGAGTGGGAATGGATGTGGTAAGGCGCGCCATTGAGAAACTGAGAGGCAAGGTCGAAATACATTCCACACCTGGGAAGGGCTCGGTATTCACTATGAATCTGCCCCTCACCCTGGCCATCATTGATGGCATCATAGTCCGGATCGGACCTGAAAGATACATCATTCCTACCATTGCGGTAAAGGAAACTCTGAGGCCCGGAAAACAGGACTACCATACTATTCACGGCCAGGGGCAGATGATCAAGGTCAGACAGGAGCTGCTGCCGCTGGTCCGGCTCTACGAACTCTTCGGCATAACCCCGGAAACAACCGAACCCGCAGAAGCACTGATGGTAATAGTGGAAAACGAAGGACGCCAGCGCTGCCTCATGGTGGATGACCTTATCGGAAAACAGGAAGTGGTCATTAAGAATCTTGGAAGATATCTGGCCAGCATCAACGGCATCGCAGGCGGCACCATTTTAGGAGACGGCCAGGTAGGACTCATCATAGATATTGCCGGGATTTTTGAATCCAGTGAATACAGCTATCGGGCACCACCGCCTGAGGGATCCCTCCCTGACAGCCAGCCGGTTAATGCCGAACATATTTAACCCGACAACAGATAGAGGAAACAGAAATGGAAACAAGCATGAAAGAGCCAAACAGCCTCAGCGGCAAATATCTGTCTCTAACCCTTGCGGAAGAAGTTTACGGACTGGCCATCCTGAAGGTACGCGAAATCATAAGCCTTCTGGATATTACCGCGGTTCCTCAGACCCCTCTGTTCGTGAAGGGCGTTATCAACCTGAGGGGAAAGGTAATACCCATCGTAGATCTCAGACTGAGGTTCGGTATGCCGGAGAAGCAATACGACGACCTCACGTGCATAGTAGTGGTGGAAACCGACCTGACCGATGTCCAGGCCCAGGTAGGATTGATAGTGGATACTGTTTCCGACGTCTTGAATATTACAGCCGAACAGATAGAAACCGCTCCTGCCTGCGGAACAGGACTGGACACGGATTACATACTGGGTATCGGGAAGGTAAAGGAACAGATAATCATCCTGCTGGATATAGACAGGGTTTTGAAAGATGAAGACTGGTTCAGACAGCAGCAACAAGCGGAAGAGGACCATGAATCCATGGCGGCTTGAATCATGCCTGTACTGAACGGTAGTTTTCGTCTTCGATTACGTGCGAAAACCATCAGACCTGGATATGCCATGCTTTTCATCAATGAATTTCCTGTCAGTCCTGCAAAATCGAATAAATCTGGAGGCAAAAAACAATGAATTTTTCTCAGAAGAATATGAGGCGTAAATCCTACATCGCACTGATAGTGACTGTAACAGTCACCTTAATGGCACAGGCGCTCCTGATCAGCACATCGCTGATGACCGGCAAGGCATTTGAGAATTACGTTCACATGGTTAAGAAACTTGAACTCGATTTGGATGCCATGTATGCACAGGGCCTTCAGCAGGGCCAGGCCCTCAGAAACATACTTCTTGATCCATCAAACCCCAAGGCCTATCGGAATCTTGAAAAGGCAGCGGAAAAATTCCGCCATCACAGCGAAAATCTGATAGCCATTGCTTCCGAAGAAAATCTTACGGAATTTCAAACAGAGGCCGGAGACATACTCAGGGCATGGGAAGAGGAAATCCAGATCAGAAAAGATATTATCAGTCTGGTAAAAAGTGGACGTGCAGAAGAAGGGATAAAACTCCTGAACACCAAGGGAACTCCCAAGTGGCGGGAATATAAGGCAAAGATACTGAAACTCAAAGAGGCAGCCAGCACATATTCTGAAAAGATACTGAAAGAAACAGATGCAAAGGTCTCTCGCTATACACTGCTCGGGGGCATAGGTGCGGTCGCAGGCGTATCGATCATTCTCGGACTGCTCGCGCTTCTTACCGGCACCTGGAAAAGCCTGGGACAGATTATAGTCAGCCTAAACCAAGGTTCGGGGCAGCTGTCTGATGTCGCCGGTCAAGTTGCATCATCAGCACAGGTCCTGGCCGACGGCGCTTCTGCCCAGGCTGCAGCAATTGAAGAGACGTCGGCATCTCTTGAAGAGATAGCCTCGATGACGAGACAGAATGCTGACAACGCCCAGAAAGCAAATGATCTCATGGATCATACCGACGAAGTCATTGAAACGGCAAACCAGTCGGTCCAGGAAATGGGACAGTCAATGGAAGAGATCTCTTCATCCGGTGAACAGACCAGGAAAATCATACAGACTATAGACGAGATCGCATTTCAGACCAACCTGCTGTCCCTGAATGCCGCCGTTGAGGCGGCTCGTGCTGGAGAGGCCGGTGCAGGCTTTGCAGTGGTGGCGGAAGAGGTCCGTAACCTGGCAAACCGTTCTGCGGAAGCTGCAAGGAACACCGCAACCCTCATAGATGGTACGATCAAACACATTCATTCAGGGGCAACTCTGATGAAACAGACCGATGCCGCTTTCAAGGAGGCAGTCACAAGTGTGGGCGATGTCAGAAATCTGGTTCACCAGATCGCATCCGCCAGCAAGGAACAGACCATAGGGATCGACCAGTTGAATTCTGCTGGATTGTCACTGATTCCCCAAATTCTGCGACTGTCTAAAAATTTACATTTATCTAAATTGAAGGCGAATTTCCGAAAACCATACTGA
>DTYO01000275.1 GCA_012961845.1 Thermodesulfobacteriaceae bacterium | reverse complement strand
CGTATCCAAACCGCAACAGTAGATGCCTTCCTTATTTGAAAACGGGAACTGCATAATCTGGGGTAAAATCTTATCTGTCTCACGCGCGTCAGAAATACTGTTGAAGGGGAAAATGGCCAGGTGGTATTGATCAAGCGCCCCCGAGATGACTTGTTCGTCGGTCAGGATCTCATAGTCCAGATTATATTCCGCCAGTCTGCGTGCGATATCCTGGCAGAAATGGCCAATGGTTTTTTTCTGATGGGGCTGTTTTTGTGCATACTGCGTGGCTTTGACGATAGCGATGTCGCCTGCTGATGCGTCCGTTGCGATCGCACATGAAAAAATGACAAAAAGATGGCCGCGATTGATTTCAAGCGAACTCTCATTGGGGGATTTTAGGAGAATTTAGTGTTTCTGTTGGGCTTGCCGCAGGCCTGCTTCGATTTTAGCATAGGTTACTCCGCAAACCGGGCAGCGGCAATGGGTTTTACCGGCTGCCGAACAACTTCCCGAAGCTTTCCGTCAAACTTTTCGTATTTGCGTCTGCAAGCGGGACACTTCAGGTCAGTGGACAATCGCTCGCCACATTCGCAAGCATACCCGATGACCTTAGCCGGGTTGCCCACCACCAGGGCATGGTCCGGCACGTTGTGGGTGACCACGGCGCCGGCGCCCACAAAGGCGTAGCGGCCGATGGTGGTGCCGCAGACGATGGTGCAGTTGGCGCCCAGGGTGGCGCCCTTCTTGACCAGTGTGGGCCGCACTTGGTCCATCTTGCGGATTTCGGCGCGCGGGTTGTAGATGTTGGTAAACACCATGGAGGGGCCGCAGAAGACGCCGTCTTCCAGGGTGACACCCTTGTAGACCGAAACATTGTTCTGGATTTTGCACTGGCGGCCGATGTTGACATCCGGGCCGATGACCACGTTCTGGCCGATATTGCAGTTGTCACCGATTTTGGAGCCCCTGATAACATGGGAGAAATGCCAGATCCTGGTACCGGCGCCGATCTCTACTCCTTCGTCCACTACAGCGGTTTCATGGGCCTGGTAGGCTCTCTGTGCCCGTTCCTGCAGATCGGCGAGGACGACCTTGCGTTCCTCTTCCATGGAACGTTGGCAGCAGTTGAGAACCGACAGGACCCGCAGTCCTTCCTCTCCGTCCGTACGCGGGATCTGCCGGGACTTGATACATTCCAGAAAATGGGCACATTCGGCCCGCAAAGGTTCGTCCTGGTCCACAGCTGCGTATTGCGGTTCCGCCTTGTGAGCCACGGGGATGTTTTCGCTCCAGTCGATGGAATGGGGATATAACTGCAGTTTTTCCGCCCAGGGGACGGTATCGTCGAATACCGCCATCTGCCGGTCGCCGACTACAACCAGTTTCTGTTCCTTGAAGGGATGGAGCCACGAAACAAATATATGGGCCCGGATGCCGCTGGCAAAATTAAGCATGGTCACCGTGGTGTCGGCAATCCTCTGGTGGAGAAAGTTGCCGCCCTGGGCACGGATCGATTCCGGCATTTCTCCGGTCAGGCCCAGGATGACCGAGATGTCGTGGGGAGCGAAAGACCACAGCACGTTTTCCTCGCGTCTCAGTTTCCCCAGGTTGAGCCGGTTGGAATAGATGTAGCGGATCTTGCCAAGCTCCCCCTGATCGACCAATTCCTTGAGCTTGAGCACCACAGGATGATACCAGAGAAGATGGCCGACCATGAGGATGCAGCCGTTTTCACGGGCAAGCCTGTTCAGTTCCCTTCCTTGCTTTTCAGACAGGCAAAGTGGTTTTTCCACATAGACATCCTTGCCGGCCAGGATGGCCTCCCGGATAAGGGTGCCATGGGTGGCAGCCGGAGTTGAGATGGCAACGCCTGCGATATCCGGGTCGGCAAGCACTTCGGAAAATGCGGCGACACCCTGAATGCCGGGATATTGAGCGCAAAAATCTCTGACTGTGTCAGGGTTGACGTCACAGATGGTATGAAGAGCTTCCAGGGAGTGAAAATTGCGGACAAGATTCTTTCCCCAGTATCCTGTGCCGATTACTGCTATGTTTTTCATCTGAAATCCTTTTTGGTGACTTCTGCCGACGGGTTGGAACTGCCGGTTGTCTGCTGATGATTATAACAGGCTGTAATTTACAGTAAAATTCTTTTTGTTCGGCATTTGAAGTGCATAATCCTGGATAACCTTCTCCTGCCAGCTTGCCGGCACCATAGATGATACAGGATGCGGCGGTAATTCCAGTTTGTTGCAATCACTCAAATTCAGAGCGGGAGATACCGGACTGGCGGATGATAGACCGTAAGGTTCCTGTTGCAATTTCCTTATGCATTGGGACAGGAACAGTGACTGTGTTGGTATCAAGTTGCTTCTGCATGATTACATGGCTGCCTCACTGTATAACCTGAATAAAGCCATGGCGAGCTAATATCCGGCAAATGGCCTTTCCGGAAAAGACCCGTAATTTAGGCAACAGCAATCTCCAGACGGGTTACATATACCTCGTCATGCATGCGTTTCTTTATTTCCTCTTCTGAGGCTGTTTCAAAGAAAAGTTCGAGAGCCTCCCGTAAATTGTTCCTTGCTTCTGCGACGTCGGCTCCCTGACTTGCAATGTCTAATTCAGGACAAAGAGCTGAATACATATTTATTTCTTTTGCTATAATAGCGGTAAGGTGCTTGTTCATTTCATAATTCTCCTTGTTCAAATGGGGTAGGATTAAAAAAATAATATTTAATTACCTGGAAGTTATATCAATATAATTAGTGTTTTTATGCCTTAAAGCCGTCTTTTTTCATCCAAAAGTGTATTATGGGGCATATGCGGCTCCTTAAGAGGCTGTCTCGCAGACTATTTTGTCGAGCAGACTGAAATCTTGGAAATGGCTGTTGTGATTTGAGCTTAAGCCCTGTTCAAGATGGCT
>DTYO01000274.1 GCA_012961845.1 Thermodesulfobacteriaceae bacterium | reverse complement strand
CCCCCACCTTGAAGCTGAAAAGAGACGCACTCAGAAAGAGATTTTCATCAGAGATCAGAGAACTGTACGCAGACCGGTTCGTACCCGGAATCCATGGATGATGCCGTTGAGGTTTGGCTGAGGGTGTTCTGTCTCGTCAATTCAACGTTGTCACTGAAGCATCTTGAGGTTTTTTGCTGCGTAGCGCTGGATCTTTATACTCAGGCTTTCTTTCTCCACTGTCTCGAGGGTTTCCCGAAACTTCCTGTCACCGGAGTTTCCCGGAATTCTTCAGTACCATGCCATGGCATCCACGTGATACCTGTCTCTCAGGCGTATATTAGCCCTTCCGCAGTTTCTGTTCCGCCAGGTGGAGGACTGCAGGATCTCTCGAGTCTTCAGAATAGAAAAGCTCTCGTGCAGCATTGCGCCTGTTGCCGCTGTTTCCCTGGGTGTACTTTTTTCTCCACTTCTGCACCCCGGAGGGGACCGCTTTTTTTCAGGCTCCGGTGAAGGAGTTTTTGTCGTTGTCGGGATCTCCATTGCCGTTTCCGGATGCACCGCAGGAGGCATCTTTTCAGGCAGATCAGATTTGTGTGTGGGGCGTTGCATGACTTCCGCCTTCCGGGGTAAATGTGGCACCGGAACAGCTGCAGGCGGAGCAGTGGATGCGTGCTGATTCACCAGCGTGTCCGGTACTACGGAAGAGATGATTGCCTAGTGTCTCTTGCGGGACATTCCGTTCTGCTCAACGACTGCGGCATGTACCGTGTTGCCGGAGACCTTTTCTATCTTCCATGTTCCTATGGCCAGCCGCTTTCTGCCCAGAATGGTTTCAGAGAGGATTTTGTCGCCTGGCGAAGGGGACTGGCCCTCTTCAATGAGGATGTCTACTTCCATACCGTGTACTCCTGTCACTGTGCCCCTGAATTTTCGAGCATGGAGGGGATGAGACACAAGATTGCGGCGATGAAAAGGAATGCCTTCCTGAAAAGCCGTCTGGCGCTGGTATTTTTTCATGAGATCCTGCTCCTGTAATGATGTGCAGCAGTGGACGAAGATACTGATTTTCTTGCAGACTCCGGGCAGTCGATACCAGCTACCTGGGCCGTATAGTGGACACCCTGAAATCGGTCCGATGAGTACTGATGTTTGGATCGTAGTCAGGGTTGTTCGTATATATTATGTCTCCGTCGAGACCGATCCACCGGTACCTGAACTCACTTGTATCCTGCTCCACTTCATTGGTATATGGATTTATGAAATCTTCCTGATCCGTGAGGGCGAGATAATTTTCATGCATGATTTCTTCGTTCGTCTTATGGCGGTTCTCATAGATTTCCGCCTCGATCCGGTGTATCTCATTCATGGTCTTGATCACCTGTCTGCCGCGCTCGTCCATTCCTTTCAGCTCCCCGACCAGCCATCTGGGATCGATTTTTATGGACGAGTAGGTGATGGCCATGATGCGGCGCAAGTATTCAAAACTCTCTTGCGGTGCCCTGAGGGAAGGCATAGGTCCTGGAGTTGTTTCACTGGGAGGCAGCCCCTCTGAAGTCTGTTATGACAGTGGCCAGTTCTTCCCGGAACGGGATACCGTTTTCAGTATATTCCACTATAATTTTTGCACCGTCGAATGTGATGGGCGGTAGTCTGAGCTGTACGAGAAGTGTGTTTACAGTCTGATAGGTTTTCTGGAATGCCTCAATGGTCTCAGTAACCGGGAAAGAAGTCGTCACCCGGATATCACCGGCATCCTGACGCATCTCCCTGACCCTTTCAACCAGGAAGTGTTTAGCGGTCATGATCCTCTTCACCTCCATGCCCGCATAGTTTGACCCGGGCTGGAAAACATGGAGGATCTGCCCGTCTGCATAATTCATGTCCGGCAGGAGCCTCAGCATGACAGTCCCTGTCCGGTCCTTCATGATGGAGAAGTCGTTTTTTGCAGCTATCGCATTGCTCGGACCGTTGGCTGCAACAGGACTGATTCTGTATATACCGCCCTGGTGATCCAGCCTTTGGGAATCAACAGTGAATAGGCCTGCTTCCTGGGTTTCTGAATGCGTTCAAAGACAAGTGCCTCGTTCTGAGTCGGTACATGTTCAGAGCCGCGTTCATTGCTGGATTCAGCCAGTACGTGACTTGCAGGTTCGGGGTGAGCATGCCTGCACCGAGGGCCATAATAACCTGTGGATCAGGTCTGCATATCTGCAGTACCGTACTCTCGCCCTTGAGTGTGCAGGGTATCATCCGTCCCCACTGATCCTGTGCGGTACCCCGGCCTGAAATCGTGCCTTCAAACTTGACCATGAACGGGATTCCTGTGGCTACAGAAAGATCTATTTCCACCGATGCGTCGAAATCCATGACCATGCAGTCCAGATCCAATCTGATCCTGAGCTGCCCTCGGAGCCGGGTGATCGTCAGGCCGATATCCGGATCTGTTACTGTCTTTTTTACAGTGAGGTCCATGTTTCCGCCCATCACCTCTATGATCCGTATGCGGTTTGCCAGTTCCTGCTCACTGAAGAGGACCAGTGCTGTCCCGCCTTCAGTCGGCCCAACGGCCACAGAGCCTGTATTTTGGTCGGTGAAAAAGCGTCGACCATGGCTGTATCCAATATCCGGCTGTCTGAAGTCTGATCGAACAGAGTGGAGCCTTGAGAATGGTGACTGACGATGAATCTCGTTCCCGGCCCTGCAAGGTCAGTTGGCACCATCATGCTCTGATCGATGTCCAGGACGTGGAGCCTGGCCTCAATTATCTCTCTCACGGCCTCCAGGATGTCTTTTCCGTCGGTCCTGGTGATTTTCTGGTCGACGGTGATCATCTGAAAAGTATGGAACGGCACCTGCCGGTTGTCCGGATATGTTGCCGTCCCTTTTATTCCGTAGCTCCTGGTGACTCTGAAGTGCCATCCGGGCTGCAGGACTGGTGAACCGTTTGGGGAAACATCTGCGGTCTCATGTTTCATTTCATGAGCTGGAACCTCACGGACTGGTACAGCTGTTTTCTGTCCTTCAGAAATGATGCTTTTTTCGGACATGGTCTGTTCCTGTCCACCGGCTGGTTCCGTGGTGAATGTTATGAGGGTGACCGGCAGGATCGAATTTTCCGGTGGGTGAACTATCGCGTCCAGAATACCCGGATACTCTTTTCTCCGTCGCCGTACCGGAATTCAAAATCTCCCTGGTAGGACTTTGCCACCGCTTCACCTATCCTACGGGCGACATGGATCCCGGTTGTGGTGATGATGACTGCATCCTCATCCTCTTCAACTATGGCCATGATTCTCTCAAGAGGATGCTCGCCTTTTTCAAGTTTTTCTTCGTTACGGACAAGGTTCAGGATTTCTTCTTTGTGGATCCTGAAGAAAGGTCCTTTGAGCTCCACATAGCCGGCAGGATAATTGTCTGCCACTCGCTGGCAGGCCGGACACGTGGTCCTGTTGGCATCTGCAGGAGGCTTTTTCCAAGACCATCTGCCGCCCAGGAAAAGGGCGTTGCATTTGGTGCAGACCGTTGGTTCAGGCCATTTGCCATACTCCCTGTATGTGTCATGCCGTTTCTCCTTGACTAATCTGTCTCTGCGTCCATATTGTCCTTTGTCCATACAGAGTTCCTCCTAACGAATAAGGTTTTGGCGGATCAAGACATTTCAGATGCTGGGCATGAAGTATATCTTGTGATTCAGTATGTTGAAAAGTACTGGGTCTATGGGGTGTTGCCTGTTCATCATGTCTTGTCCCGGTTCAGTTGTTGAATTTCCCAGCAGTCTTCATCACGTGAATAACTCAGAAGAAACAGGCCTTTTTCCGGTGATCTGACCTTGAAACAGTCATGGTGTTCGTCTCTCCACTGTCTCAGGATTTTTTCTATCTGTATGTTTAGGGTCCCGAATATGAAAGAGATGGGTCTCTGTTCATTCTTGTATCCGGAATAGCAGGAAACGCTGAATTTGTGCGATATTCTGTGGATAGTCGGATTTTTCATATGACTATGAAGTTCTATCTTTTAAATGGTATGGATGAATCAGGCAAAGGTCAAGAGAAGATGCTGGATGGATGTGAATCAATGAGCTTCAAAAGATTCACTTGATTAGTACCTCTGAAAATCAGGAATTTTGTTTTGAAATAAAAATCCTGATTGTCGGGGACGCTCTTTAATAATATTCCGGTCACCAGGCATCTGATAAGATAATTAATCCCGGATTATTCGCTTCAAAAACCAAACAAATGCTACTTGGCTTAAATTATAGTAGGTTACATTAAATATGGTGAATCAAGAAATGCACCAAAAAGGTGCAACGAATTCAACGAAAAAGTGTTAGGCATCTGAAGCCGCAAGGGGGAGCGCAATTTTACCAAATCTGCTCTATTGTCACGGGTTTGAAATACCAAAGTACGTCCACGCCACCTCCACTTTACATCTTCGGCAAACTCGCGAACCGAATAATCCGGGTTGAGGGGCAAACAAGAACT
>DTYO01000273.1 GCA_012961845.1 Thermodesulfobacteriaceae bacterium | reverse complement strand
TCAAGAGCCGCAAAAAAATTCTGAGGCTGTCACTGGATACCAGCACAGACTGCACTGCTATACGGCATGCCCTCTCACAATGAGCCTCCTGTGCACCCACATGTCTATCAAGGCATAGGCCAGACACAAGCCCGCCGTAATCCAGATAAAGACCGGGACTGTCAAAAGAAGACCATACGAAATTATGCCAAAGGCTGCCACGGCCAGGGCTGCAGGAACGGCAACCATTCTCTTGACCCATGATATATCTGGCTCATTCTCCTGTACAGCCCACATGTCCAGCCCCTGGCTGACAAATTCGATGGCCAGAATCAGCACTATCAGACCTGTAGCCGATTCCGCTGCAGGAGGCATCACCGGCATCAGAGCCAGGGACACCAGCGGCAATACAATGGAGGCAGCAAGCCTCACAACGGACTTCCAACCTTTTCCCATGCAGACGGGAAACCCTATCCTGAAATACTGGAAACCCGATGCCCAGGTTATAGCGAGCATGATCAGACCGTAGACCAGGATTATATTCTCAGACTCCAGCAGCAGGGCCACAGCAAAGCCGACCCCCAGCAACCCCATGGCAACCCTCAACCTGCTGGAAAGCTCCCCTTCTTTCAGATACGTTCCAACAGCGATGAAAACAGTGGCCAGCAGGGCACCTGCAAGAAATGCCACGCTTACACTCCTCTCAGGAAACGTATCAGTCAGCAGAATCAGTCCTGCCCCTATCATCTGAACAGTCGTCTTTATCTTGGCCAGCTCGGTTACCTGAAGCTGCTTTTCCGTACCGATAAGGACGTTCCGCAGCTCCGTCACCAGGAATTCACGGAGGAAAATAGGCCACACCATCCAGAGGGGCAGCAGCCCCAGATCCACCAGAGGGATGAGAGTCACGGCGATGAAGATTTTGTCTGCTATGGGGTCAAGCAGTCTGCCCAGAGAGGTACCGCCGTCACGTCTTGCAAGCAAGCCGTCCAGGTAATCAGTCAGGCCGAGAAAGGCAAAAGCGATTAGAGCCGCAACCCTGGACCACCTGTCTCCGTAAACCAGAAAATATGGAAAGGGCAGCAGGAGTATTCTGAGCAAGGTCAGATGGTTGGCCCTGAGCTTCATTTCAGCAGGCTGCTCCCTTCTATGTATCCCCTATGTATCCCGTGACAGACAGCATGGATCAACAACTATCCGGTCCTCCACAGGAGACAAGAGAAACGAAATGTTCTTATCAGTTACAGTCTGAAACAGGATTATGGCAGGGAATCGCCACATTTTCCTGCAACAGTTACGGCTGCCACGACACCTGCTGCCCCGATAGCCGCTGTTTCGGCACGAAGAATCTTCCGCCCCATGGTAGCTCCGATGAATCCTGCCCCGCGGACAGTCTCAAGCTCTTCGTGGGTAAACCCCCCCTCAGGCCCTACCAGCAAAGCAATCGGTTCGCCCCAACCCTGTTCCTTCCAGGCCCCCAGAAGAGACCTGTCGGTTTCAGACTCACTCAATACGATTTTCACCTTCATATCAGGCAAATTCAGTGCCTCACCCAATCCGGAGACAGGGTAAATTTCCGGCAGAAACACCCCCCGGCACTGTTTCAGGGCCTGCCGGGCTATCTCCCGCCATCGGACCAGCCTGTTGTTCCTTGCTTTCCGATCCAGTTTTACAACCGTGCGTTCAGTTATGACAGGGCGAATCACCGCAGCACCGAACTCAACGGCCTTCTGTATCAACATATCCATCCTGGATCCCTTGAGGACGGCGCACACCAGTGCCAGCGGGAGGAGATCGTTCACGGTTCCATATACTTCATCAATGGCAAGGCGTACTTCTCCGCCGGAAACAGATACGATATACGCCGTGGCCAGACCGCCCCTGCCGTCGAGAAGTTTCACCTCAGCACCTCTGGCCAGGCGGAGTACCCTTATCATGTGACGGACCTCGGATCCAGTCAACGATATTTCAGTGCTCCCATTAAGAAACACATCACTGGACACGAAAAACCTGGGAAGTGCCATAAAGCGGCCTCAGGCGAATACCATACATGCCCATTCCCCGGTCTGCAGGTCGGTTCTCCATCGAATTTCATGGAGACCGCAACCGGAGAAGGCCTGCATGACTGCCTCCCTGTGCCGGACCAGTATCCCGGAGACTATGAGCCTGCCATTGTCTGAAAGACAACGGGAGATCGACTCTGCAAGAGTGATCAGAGTGTCCCGATCCAGGTTTGCCACAATGAGTTGAAATTTTTCATTCACCTCATCCACTGGATCCGCCTCCACCTCCAGGATATGGGCGACACCGTTTACAAGAGCATTACGCCTGGCAACGGCAAGTGCCTGGGGATCCGTTTCCAGACAGAGCACACGACCCGCCCCCAGCTTCGCCGCAGCTATGCCTAAAATACCAGTACCGGTTCCCAGGTCCATGACACTCAATCCGATATTGCAGGCCTCATATTCATCCATCCATCCGGACCCTTCACACAGTTCTTCCATTGTTTCAAGCACCAGGGCGGTTGAAGCATGGGTTCCTACTCCAAAAGCCTGTCCAGGGTCTATTTCGAGAACCAGAGCACTCCGATCCTGTACCGGCTTTTCCCAGGAGGGCTTTACCAGAAACCTTCTCCCGACTCTGATAGGCCTAAAATGCTTTTTCCAGCAGTCCCTCCAGTCTGCCTCCATGATTGTTCCCGTCCGACATATGACAGCGGAATCATTCCCGGCCACCTCCCTGATACCGGCAAGATAATCGTCGAGCTCGTCCATGAATCCGGATTCTATTTCATCCCGGTCGGCAAATGCATGAATATGAATACTGTGTCTGACCTCCGCCCCAGGATACATCTCCCCTTCTTCCAGCATAACTCCCCTTCCCAGGTGGGAAATGAGAAAATCCGATACTGCATCGGCATTCTCTTCAGAAACATGAATAATTATTTCAGTCCATCCACTGTCTTCCTGATTCATACTTCCTCTTCAGTGACTGTCCGGAAATGAGGACCTTCTTTCGCCCCGGCACGGAGATGGGGGTGAAAAGCCGATCCTATCAGACACTCCCGGACAAAAACCATATCTTCAGAGGCTGCCTCCAGATATTTCAGGTTTCATCCGATGAATATTAAAAACCTACTGTCCCTATTGTTCAACCAAAAAGCAGACTGAGTGCACACATATAATACTGCCAGATCAAATGCCGCATCCCTACCACGACCCCAAGTATATATTTCCCCTTTTGGAAAAAAAAGGTCTTCTTTCAAAAAAACAAATCGCCAGGCTCTCTTCTAGGCTCTCCATACCACGAAGGAGAGGACAGGACATAGTACAGTGGCTGACTTCACTCCGGCTGGTCAGAGCAGATTCAGAACAGATCATCCTCGAAGAACCTGATATTCTTGAGGCAATAGCCCTGGATCAGGGCTGGACCTTCAGACGCCTTGATCCGGTCCGCCTGGACATGGAAGTAGTCACGAAGACTCTTCCGGCATCTTTTGCGCAGAAGCGCCTGGTGCTACCGTATTCACGGAAAAACGGGACACTGGAGCTGGTATGCTACGACCCCATGGACCGGGAGCTGAAAGAAGACCTGGAGAGGGCGTGCAAAATAACCACCACGATTTCGGTTACACCCAGAGGCGACATAGAACGGATTATAATGGAGTTTTTTGACTTCAGAAAATCCATTGCAGCCGCTGAAAATGTCCTTAAGGCCCCGACAGTCGACATTGCAAACCTGGAACAACTGGTTCAACTGGCAGACCCTGCAGCCGTGGAATCGGACCAGTACATCCATAAGGCAGTGGACCATCTCTTTCAGTATGCCCTGGATCAGAGGGCAAGCGACATCCATATAGAGCCAAGGCGCAGGGAATCGCTGATACGAATCCGAATCGACGGCGTCCTGCACACGATTTACAGTATTCCCAGGATAGTGCACGATGCCGTATGTACTAGGATAAAGACAATGTCCAGACTAGACATAGCAGAAAAACGCAAACCCCAGGACGGACGCATAAAGATCGCCAGCGGAGACGACGAGGCGGAAGTCCGCGTTTCGACAGTACCAGTGGCTTTCGGAGAAAAAACAGTTCTACGTCTTCAGAGTCCGGAGATACTGTTTGCAGACCTTGAAGATCTCGGCTTTTCAAAAAGAGATCTCACGGCATACCAGAGCTTCATCAGCAATACGTACGGGATGATACTGATGACCGGGCCAACGGGCAGCGGAAAATCCACTACGCTGTATTCTACCCTGCGACATCTGAGTACCCCTCAGATCAACATTGTCACTGTAGAAGATCCCATAGAAATGGTATATGAAGATTTCAATCAGATAGCCGTTCAACCCCAGGCAGGTATTACTTTCTCATCTATACTGAGGAATATCCTGAGACAGGATCCTGACATAGTGATGATAGGGGAAATCCGGGACCCCGAGACCGCCCGTTATGCCGTCCAGGCCGCCCTGACCGGTCACATGGTATTCTCCACCCTCCATACCAATGATGCAGTAAGCGCAATAACCAGACTGAGGGATCTGGGCCTGGAATCCTACCTGATAGCATCCACCCTGTTGGGAGTCGTTGGACAGCGCCTGGTGCGAAGGAACTGCATAAAATGCTCGGAATCCTTCGTCGTTTCTTCAGCACGCCTGAAAAGCATCGGCTGCATGCCGGAATCGGAATATCTGAAGGTAATCAAGGGCAAGGGATGTAGCCGGTGCCGCAATACCGGATACTGGGGCAGAACCGGTATCTATGAAGTCCTGGCGGTATCGGATATGATCAGAGAAATGATACACAATCAGACAGATGAAAGCCTCATTCGCAAACAGGCCGTCAGCGAAGGAATGACCTCTCTCCGCCAGGATGCCTGCAGAAAACTCACTGAAGGCATTACAACCATAGAAGAAATTGTCAGGGTTACTTCATAGAATCCTGTTATATGTGCCGCAAGCCACTGCGTCCTGTGCATCCGCCTCAGATCATTGGATAATCCGGGATAAATGTTTGCCTGTGCTTATTTACAGAACACATCCGGAGTCTGCGGTATTCCACAGGAATCCGATATGGTTGAGAGCAACTTAAGACATGAAAGTGACAATAGAGTGAATACCCGGAAATGCAGGGTATGTATGGAAAAGCAGTGGCTGGAACGAGGGAGCCCTAGAATGTTTTCCACCTGCGGGCAGTTACATCCCGGCCTGAACAACCATCAGGGTCAGCTTAGAAACATGGAAGGAATCCGCGTTTCGGCCACCTTCATCCACGAAACAGCTGTGGGAAAAGGCATGTTTTTTATATTTTGCAGACATAAACTGATCGAACGGGGACAGCAATCAATGAAGCTCCAAGGGCTCGGCGATATAACCTGATCTTCTGCACTGTCAGGGGCCTTAAGTACCAAAGCAAGTCCAGGCCCTTTCCGCTCTGCATCTCCGGCACACCCGCAACCCCACTAATCCGGGGAAAATACAGGGATACCACGCCATACCCACCGGCCTCTGTATAAGTTTCAACACAGAGTGCTTACTGATCAGAATCTCAGCTCACAAATTTTTTCAGTACACTGCTTCTGCTGGGATGACGCAGTTTGTTCAGAGCCTTGGCCTCTATCTGCCGGATTCGTTCCCTGGTGACCAGAAAATTTCTTCCCACCTCCTCCAAGGTATGATCTGTTTGTTCTCCTATTCCGAAGCGCATGCGAAGGATTTTTTCCTCGCGGGGAGTCAGTGTGGAAAGAGCGATCCTGGTCTGTTCCACCAGGCCTGCCGCCAGTGCCTTTTCATCGGGCGAGGGTGAATCCTTGTCTTCGATGAAATCCACCAGCTGCCCGTCTTCGTCAGGACCCATGGGCGTTTCCAGAGATATGGGATCCTTGGCCATTTTGAACACCTGAGCTATTTTTTCCCTGGGCAGGCCCAGATGTTCTGCTACCTGTTCAGGTTCAGGCTCCATGCCTGTCTCCTGGACAATAGTCCTGGCCGCCATCATGACCTTGTTTATGGTTTCCACCATGTGGACTGGTATGCGGATGGTTCTGGACTGGTCGGCTATTGCCCTGGTAATGGCCTGTCGGATCCACCATGTTGCGTAAGTGCTGAATTTATATCCCCGCCTGTATTCAAAT
>DTYO01000272.1 GCA_012961845.1 Thermodesulfobacteriaceae bacterium | reverse complement strand
CGGAAAGACAGCCCGCCAGCTCGCATATCTCGCAGAGTAATGGTTCCACCGCCGGGCTGATGGTACGCAGGGAGGCTTATAAGTCATGTTCTCACCGCGCGTGTTTATATTTGTGCTGCCTGTACCGTGAGGAATCTTGATGTTTGCCGAACTATTACAAACTTTGTTGCGAAGTTTTCGCAAACAGTTTCTGTCCCAAAACGATGGCAGGCAGACCTCGGCCGTTGGATGCGGATGACGGTCCGGGTCATGAGGTTGGTGATGAAAGAAAAGAACCTTTCGACATGCCGCGTGTGGCGGTCAGACCGGTGCGTCGCATGCTTGCAAATAGGTCTTGTGGAGTAGATAGTCTGTCTAGGATTATGCGGTTCGCATGTTGGCCAAAAAAACAGGACGGAAGGGGCTTATACGTACTGCGGTACTTAAAAACCTCGATAACTCAGCATGTTCAGTAAAATTGCGAGCCGTATGATCCAGTTTTATGGCTTACTGCAATATATGTACTCTGCTGTAATTTATTTACCTTTTGTTCGGGATGTTGAAACGTATAATCCGAGTTTATACATATACTAGCTCAATGCGTTGACAGCCATATCGGCCATGGAGATCAGTTTTCCTGGTGTGATGCCCAGGTAAAGCAGTGTGATGCAAATGGCTGCTGCTGCAATCCGTATGGCGGTCGGACTGGCCAGCAGGGCGTGTGTGTCTTCTTCATCCCCGACCAGCGAGATTTTGATGGCTTTCAGGTAAACATATATACCGATTACCGTGTTCAGTACTCCTGCTACGGCGGCCCATAGATATCCGGCCTTCCAGGCTGCGGTGAGCAGCAGCAGTTTGCCGGTGAAACCGCCTGTGGGAGGAAGGCCTGCCAGAGAAGCAAGGGCAATAGTCAGGAGAATGGCCATGAGAGGTGAACGCCCCCACAGTCCCTTAAGGTTTGAAAGAGGTATGTCTCCTTTTTCATCACCAGCCACTTGAAGTGCCACAAGAAAGGCTCCAAGAGACATGATGGCATAGACTGTTCCATAAAAGAGCATGGCGGTAAAACCTCCCTGGTCAGGAGCCAGGAGGCCGAGGAACATGTAACCTGCATGTGAAACCGCTGAGTATGCCAGGAGCCTTTTCAGCTCCTGCTGGTTAAGCGCCATCAAGTTGCCGGCTGTCATGGACAGGACAGCCAGCACTGCCAGAACCGGCAGAAGGTTTTCCATGCCGGAAAACATAGAGACTGTTCGCACCAGAAGAGCTATTGCTCCGAGTTTGGGTAATGATGCCAGGAAGGTGACCACCTCACCTGCAGCTCCGGCATAGACATCGGGAGCCCAGAAGTGAAACGGAAACAAGGCAAGTTTGTATGCGAGTCCTACCAAAAACAGAATGGCCCCGGCTATGGCCAGGGAGTTGTCCATGTGACCGTGAACCTCAGCCACGATTTCGTGCAGGAAAGTGGTGCCGAAAGCCCCATAGAGGTAGCTGATGCCATACAGCATAAAGGCTGTGGAAACCACTCCGAAAATCATATATTTTACTGCTGCCTCAAATTGATAACCAAGGCCTGTACGGTATGAGGTGATGATGTACAGAGGATAAGACGCAAGTTCCAGGGCTATGAACAGTGTGATCAATTCCCTGGCTGTAGTGATCATTATCAGACCAAGGACAACTACGCTGATAAAGAAGTAAAGTTCGCTGATTTTTTCTGATGGGATCTGCTTCATGCCTTTTGTGATGATACAGGCCAGAAAAAAAGTCCCGGTTATTAGCAACACAAAAAAACGGCTGAACCTGTCTACTCCGTAAGCATAGTAAAAAAAATCCCCATGGCTCCCAAGTGATATAAGGGCCGCCGCGATGGATAATCCGCTGAAACCGATTGCGGCATTGACGACCGTTCTGTCTTTCAGATCCAGGAGAGATGAAGTGAAGAAAAACAGTGAGGCTATACCAATTATTATTTCAGGCAGCAGGGCTGTGATCAATGTACTGTACCTCTCTAATTAAACACGCTGAAAGAGATCTCGTTGAACAGTGTTGCTAGGCTCAGAGTGCCTTCACGGGGCAGTCGCGCAAGAAGGTTTTCAAGGGCTGGATTCATAATTTTCATTAGGGGAGCAGGATGAAATCCAAAAATTATCACCAGCAGGGCCAGAGGTGAAAGGCATATCCACTCGCGCAGATTCAGGTCTGCAGCCAGTTCTATTTTCCCTCCGGAACCCCATATTACTCTCAGGAATATCCGGAACATATAGGCTGCAGCCAGCAGAGCACCTGGAATCACCCATGCCCCAAGCTTGTTGCTGAAGCTGAATGCTCCTGAAAGACAGAGAAATTCGCCTACGAAGCTTGCTGTCCCGGGAAATGCCAGAGAAGAAAGTGAAAACAGTCCGAGGAAAAAGGCGAACGCAGGCATCAGTCTGCCCAGGCCTGCGTTGACATCCAGATGCCTGGAATGGGTTCGTTCGTAGAGCATTCCTGCAAGGAGGAAAAGCCCTCCCGTTGTTAGCCCGTGATTTATCATCTGCAGCATTCCTCCCTGAGTCCCCTGCAGATTGAGCACGAAGATACCAAGGGTGACAAATCCCATATGAGAAACGGAGCTGTAAGCAATAAGTTTCTTGATGTCGGACTGGGCCAGGGATAGAAGCCCCCCGTATAGGATGGCTGCTACCGACAGAGCCAATACATATGGAGACAGTTCCACACTTGCATGGGGTGTCAGGGCGAGGTTGAATCTCAGGAGGCCGTAAGTACCCATTTTGAGCAGTATGCTGGCCAGAATGACGGATCCGGCTGTGGGCGCCTCCACATGAGCCGCAGGCAGCCAGGTATGGACTGGAAACATGGGCACCTTGACTGCAAAAGCTATCAGAAATCCAAGGAAGATCCAGAATTCCCACGTGATTGTGAGATTAAGGCCCAACATGGCAGGATAGGCAAAAGTCCCGGCTTTCATATAGAGCCCGATGATTGCCAACAGTAGAAAAATGCTGCCTCCGAGTGTGAAGAGAACAAACTTGATAGCAGCATATATTCTGCGTGGTCCTCCCCATATTGCTATCAGCAGAAACATTGGGATGAGCAGCGCTTCAAAGAATATGTAAAACAAAACCATGTCCAGAGACGCAAACACGCCTACCATGATGCCCTGAGTGAGCAGTATGCAGATCATGAATTCACGCACGCGGGTTGCGATATAGCGCCAGGAACAAAGCACCGTGATAGGACCGAAAAATGTGGTCAGCAGAATTAGCGGCAGGCTTATCCCGTCTACTCCCATCAGATAGGTAAGCCCGAACCTCGGCACCCATGGCTTGTTTTCAACAAACTGAAAGCCCGCAAGATCAGGGTCGAAGTGGACATACAGAGGAATGGACATGATAAAAGTGAACAGGGTGACAATGACACTGAATATCCTGATACCCTGGTCATCCCTTATCAGCATCAGCATGCCTGCTCCGACAATGGGCATGAATGTTATCAGACTGAGAATGGGGAATGTAATTGAGTTAATATGAAGTAGGGATTCCATGATAGCCCCGTTATGTCAGTACTACTGTCAGAAATACAGCAGCAGCTATTACGGTGAGCATGGCTGCCAGGTAGCGGGATATGATGCCCGGCTGCATGACGCCTCTGAGATAATTGCCCAAAATCATAGTTTTGCAGGCAGATCCATCTATGATGCCATCTACTACCCTCCTGTCGTGCCAGTAGGAAAAAGATGCAAAAACCGCCAGGGCCGGAAGCACGAATTTGTCATGCAGGTCCATTACAAATCCCTTTTCCACCCTGGCAAGGACGTTCCTGCAGAAGGCCATGAAGATTCCTGCTCCCTTTCTGTAGAACCAGTCTAAATCCAGACCTATAAGGGGTTCCGGACTGAGCTTCTTGACCAGCAGGAAGAATCCCAGCATGGTGAAAAGCAGAATTTGATATGATTCCATGATATGGGTGGGTGTATAGGGATGATAATCCACTGGATAGGGAAGCATATTATACAGTGCCTGAGGACAGACCCCCAGGAAAATGCACATGAAGGCGGCTATACCCATTGCCACAAGCATGTTGAATGGAGCCTCTCCCTTGGGCGGTTCAAAGGGCGGCTCTTTTTTCCAGAACCATATGAAGTAGGGAACTTTGAGGCCCGTATGCAGAAAGGTACCTGCAGAAGCCAGCGTGAGTCCGAGGGCAGCCCACATGATGTGACTCTGCCATGCCCCGGCCACCACCATTGATTTTGAGACAAATCCTGAAAACAGAGGGAATGCGGATATGGAAAGACCGCCTACCAGTGTAAAAACGAAGGACCAGGGCATATATTTCCATAGACCTCCCAGTTCCGAGAATTTTGACCTTCCCGTTACCTCCAAGACTGCCCCCACCCCCATAAACAGAAGGGCCTTGTACAGGATATGGGCATAGGCATGAGCACAGGCTCCGTTTATGGCCATGGCTGTGCCGATACCGATTCCTGCCACCATATATCCAACCTGACTGATGATGTGATAGGAAAGAAGACGGCGGGCATCATTCTCAAGGACTGCATAAACTACACCGTAGAGGGCCATTATAACTCCCAGCGGAACGAGTATGTCAAATCCTGCAAAAGCCCTTGCCAGCGTATAGACGGCTGTTTTGGTTGTATAGGCACACATGAATACAGAGCCGACGACTGTAGCGCTTCCGTAGGCATCGGGCAGCCATGCATGAAGAGGAGGAACGGCCGCATTGAGAAGAAACCCTGCCAGTATCAGATAAGCGGCAAGATTCGCATTGTCAGGATCTATGGCTGTAAAACTCAGATCTCCTGTGCTGAAGTAGAGCAGAAATATACCGGCAAGCAGGGAAAGGCCGCCTGCGGTGTGGACCAGAAAATATCTGAACCCTGCGTTGATTGATTCCTTTGTCCTGCGCATCCATACCAGGCAAACAGAGGTAATCATGAGACCTTCCCAGAAGAGGAACAGGGTCAGATAATCTCCAGCGAAAACGCAGCCGAGAGCGCTGCCGACATATCCCCAGGCTGCCAGATGCTGTCTGTAGTCTTTCAGGTGGAGTCCATAAATTGTGCCTATTATGGCCATTATGGTGAATACATTGGCAAATACCATGGACATTCTGTCAATTCTTCCGAACACCAGTGAAAAATCGCCGCATTGGCAATGCCAGAATGATCCATGGGAAGGCAGCATACCCACCAGGGCAACCGCAGTTGCCGGCACGGCTAACATGAATATCTTTTGTGTAATCCCACGTAGAAAAGGTAGAACACACATTCCCAGAAAGAAGATGAGAGCTGGATGAAAGAAGAAGTCTGTATGCATTATTTTTCTTTCTCCATGGAATCGTAGTAATCATCGGGCCTAAACAGGAATTTGTGTCCCAGCCATTTGGAAAGGATGATTATCAGTGCGCAAGCCGTAAATCCGAATATTGCCCAGAATCCCGGGATTTCATCACCGAGGAAGTGGGGATGGTGCCTCGGAATAAAAAGGTCGACAGCCATCAGGGAGAGCAAGATACTCCAGCAGAACATTTTCACCATTTTCATATGATCCCTGCAGAACTGGATAAATTTGATGATCATGATCCCAATAGCCCCTGTATGAGCCTGAGGAATGGTTCAGGAAAAAATCCCAGCAGCACCGTGATACAGGCAGTGACTGAAAGTGGAACCACCATGATTTTCGGGGCCTCCCGTAAATGGGCATCTGCCGGATCGAGCTTGAAGAAAAATGCCCGGTAGATAACAGGGATAAAGTATCCTGCGTTCAGCAGGGAACTTGTCAGGATGAATATGAGCAGCAGCATGCTGTTGTTATCAAGAGCTCCCAGACCGAGGAACCATTTCGTAATAAATCCAGCGGTGCCTGGAATACCTATCATTGACAGGGCCCCTATTGTAAAAGCAGCCATGGTGAACGGCATGATCCTGCCGATTCCTGAGAGCTGGCTGATGTATTTTTTCCCCGTAGCAACAAAAATAGCTCCTGCACAGTAAAAGAGTGTGATCTTGGAGAAGGCGTGGTTGGCGATGTGAAGGGCACCTCCAGTCATGCTGCTCATAGATACTAGGGTGAACCCCATTACTATGTATGCAAGCTGGCTGACAGTGGAATAGGCCAGCCGTGCCTTTAGATTGTCCTGAGTGAGTGCGATCATGGATGCAATGAGTATCGTTCCAGATGCAAAATAAGCAGAGGGAAGAACGAGGTGTAGCTGCTGCATGAGTTCAGGTCCGTAGACATTGTAGATTATCCTTGCCACACAGAAGACGCCGACTTTTACCACGGCAACCGCATGAAGCAGGGCGGATACTGGAGTGGGTGCCACCATGGCCGATGGCAGCCAGGAGTGCAGCGGAATCAGACCCGCCTTGGCTATTGCCGCGATGAACAGGATATACAATACGATAAGCAGGGTGGGGTCTGCGTCGTGAGGCAGGATGCCACCTGGTCCGAAATCAAGATTTCCAGCTAGAATATATGTGATGACAATGGCAGGCAAAAAGAAGAGTTTTCCTGCTCCCATGAGATAAACAATGTATTTTTTTGCCCCGGCGAATGCCTCGCTGTCTTCATGGTGCATGACAAGGGGATATGTGAATATGCTGACTAGCTCATAGAACAGGTAAAGAGTGAAGAGGCTGCCGGAGAATGCAACTCCCAGAGCCGCTGAGAGGGTCAGAGAGAAACATGTATAGTAACGGGTTTGGGCATGTTCGTTCAGCCCACGCATGTACCCGATGGAATACAGTGTGGTGAATATCCAGAGAAAAGACGATACGCAGGCAAAGACAAGCGAGAATCCGTCTACTCTGAAGACCACATTGAGGCCAGGGAGAATATGAAAGAGATCGCAGACTATTACCTGGCCTTCCCTGACTGCCGGGACCATGGTTATCACCATGAAAAACTTGATGATCCCTGCAATAAGTGAGACTGCCTCTCTCCTGTCGGGCTGATCCCTCAGGAGCATGATCAAAATTGAAGCTGCAGCGGACGTCAGGACGACCAGAACAGGCATGATGGAAAACGTGGTCATTTCCATGATTCTAATGGTTAACCCCTGAGTTCAGTGAGCTTGTCAAAGGCTACTGTCTGATAGTTACGGAAAACAGCTACTGCGATTCCCAGAAAAAGAGCGGCTTCGGCCGCGCATATACCCACCAGAAAAAGTGTGATCACACGGGCGGTCAATGGCTCAGGATTCAGGAAGGTTCCAAAGGACATGATGTTTATTCCAACCCCCTGGAGCATGAGTTCCAGTGAAATCAGCATGCCGATGAGGGTCTTGCGGAACATCATGTCATACAGGCCGATCCCGAACAGTGTATGGGCAATAATGATGTAGATCAGCAGATTGTTGGGTAGCGTTCTTAAAAATTCCAAAGCTATGTTCTCCCTCTAATGAGCGCCACACTTACAGCGCCGATAACTGCAATGGTCAGTAGTATGGAAATGACTTCAAAGGGCAGCAGGTATTCTCTCAGAAGCATGTGGCCAACCGGTGCCTCGTTGATCTTGTGAGGAACATTTATCCAGCCTCTGTCCGAAAGACCCTTCAGGGTTGCCAGGAGCATCACCAGCGTAACAGTCGGGGGAATAGCTGCTCTGGGGCCAGGGGATTTGAGCCCTTCTTCTCCGGCCTTGCGGGTAAGAGAGAGACCGAAAGCAATTGCGACACATACGGCCCCTATGTAAATCATGATCTGCATGGCTGCCACCAGCGGACTCCCAAGGTAGTAGTAGATGCCCGCAACCCCGATCAAGGCTATTACCAGTCCGATGAAGCAGTGGACCAGGCTTTTCGAAAGCACTGCGATTAGCCCCCCGGTAATTACCTGTATCAGGAGTATTCCAAAGGAAAGAACGTAGATATTTACGACCATTGTCTCGAAACTCATGTCATGTCTCCTGGAACGGCGACTTCAGTCCGGACGTAAGATCCATGGCTGAAAAATTGTCCTTGTCAAAGGCTGCAAGGGAATACTCCCTGGAAAATTCAAGCGCTCCTACCGGGCATGATTCCACGCACAGCCCGCAGAGGCTGCATTTGGTAAAATCCAGTCTGAATACGAGGGGGGCCTTCTTCTTCTTACCAGGGGGCTTCTGCCCTTTGATGGTGATGCACTTTGATGGACAGTTTCGGCTGCATGTCATACAGGCGAAGCATTTCGGGAAGCCGGTTTTAGGGGCTGCCACAAGCTTGATGTGTCCTCTGAACGCCGGGGCGATAGGCGCCATCTCTCTGGGCCATTGAAAAGTATGCTGCCGGGAAATCATGGCTGACCAGGTGACCTTCATTCCCTTGAGCAGGCTCAGTGACCCCTTGAAAATGTCAGTTATGTAGTTTGCTACTACCATATTGCCATGACTCCAGCGGTAATGAGAAAGTTGATGAGAGTGACTGGCAGAAGAATCTTCCACCCGAAATTGAGCATCTGATCGATACGCGTCCGGAGAAATGTCCATCTAAACCACATCATGAGGAAGAGGAAGAAATAGACCTTCAACAGAAACCATATT
>DTYO01000271.1 GCA_012961845.1 Thermodesulfobacteriaceae bacterium | reverse complement strand
TTGGAATGCCTAAGTATGCCTGCGCCCTTGATGCCTTGCATCTTCAGCAAACTTGCGAGCTGCATAATCCGGGATAATAGTACACATGGATTGTAATAAAATAAAATTAAGCGTCATTATTCCCTGCCTTAACGCAGCTTCGACTCTTGGTGTGCAGCTTGAAGCTTTGGCTGCCCAGGAATGGTCAGAGCCATGGGAAGTGATCATTTCAGACAACGGATCTACAGACGATTCTATTGAGATTGCTCGAGATTTTCGCCAGCGTTTTCAATCTTTTCGGATAGTCGATGCGTCTGACCGTAGAGGCGGCCCTCATGCAATAAATGTTGGAGTCCGCCATGCAATTTCAGAAAACCTGGCGGTTTGTGATGCAGATGATGAGGTACAGCCGGGATGGGTGGCCGCAATGGGTCAAGCACTCACCCAACATAATATAGTGTGCGGCCAATTTAAATTTGACAAGTTCAACGAGCCTTTCTTGGCAGAGCAGTCAGCCATGGCCTGGAAGGATGGCCTCTTTAAAGGACGCTTCCTCCCTGGCGGAGGCAGCGGAAACTACGGAATTAGAAAATGGCTCCATGACACGATCGGAGGATTTGATGAACGCCTGCTGCATGCCTATGATGCAGATTACTTCTGGAGACTGCAACTGGAAGGCTTCAATCTGCACTTCCTGCCGGATGCAGTAATTCAGGTACGCATCGCAAGAGTAAATCCTACTTTTTCTCTCTTGTACAGGCGTGGAAAAAACCGGGCGGCATCAAATTACTGGTGCTACAAGCGATACCGGCACCTGGGAATGCTGCCGCCCCCACCACTCAAGAAATCACTCTCCACATGGCTTCCTTTGCTGAAAAAAATGCCCAGGGTAATATTTCAAAACAAGAAAAAAAGACATGACTGGCTGTTACAGTTTGCCAGGGAGACCGGTACAGTTGTTGGACAAATACACGGTCGACTTGCCAACCCCTTCAAACCCTATCAGCCGGGCCGGCTGAAATGCAGCCGGCAAATGGAGCCCGGCAACAGTCACTGAACCTGAATGCTTTCAATTCTTCCCAAAAATCTGGCAGTCAAACTGGGCATTCTTATCCAGGAAGTAAGCGACACCATATCGCACAAGACCCTGCCCAAGTTCGGCAACAGTCCGAAAAACCTGAGAATAGACCTTCCAAGAAGGATCATGAATCCTGAGAGGATACAGTTAGGTGACAATGTATTCATTGGCCCCAGTTCCCTGCTTTTCGCCATGACCCATTATCCTACCGTCTCCATGCAGCCGCCAGGCAAAAAGCTGCCTGTCCGGCATTTTGACTCGAAAATAGTCATAGGCAATAACGTCACTGCCACTGAAAGACTACAGATTTCTGCATGCAGCAAAGTAACCATTGGAGACGATGTCATGTTCGCATCCAACATCCACATCAATGATGCCATGCACGGTTATGCCACTGCCAACATCCCTTACAAGTACCAAAACCTGTGGCGGATAGCGCCTATAACGATTCAAAATGGATGCTGGATAGGACAGAACGTGGTCATTCTTCCTGGAGTGGAAATAGGTGAAAACTGCATCATCGGTGCAAACAGCGTAGTTACCGGCAGCATTGCTTCGAGATCCATCGCCGCAGGAACCCCTGCACGAATCATCAAGAAATGGGATCCCAACAGCCGTAAATGGGTGTCTGTGGACGCAGCAGAAAACCAGACATCAACTGTGAATAAGACATGAACAGGATCCCAACACCGCTCGTATCCATCGGCATACCAACATACAACAGGGCCGACGGCTATCTGAGGAAATGCCTTGCCAGCGCACTTGGACAGACCTATGAAAACCTAGAGGTCATAGTCTCAGACAACTGTTCTACAGATGGAACCAGCTCCCTGCTGCAAGGCATGTCCGATCCGCGGTTGCGCTACATCAGGCACGACAGGAACATAGGGCCAGCCAACAACTTCAACTACTGCCTGGAACAGGCCAGAGGAGCCTATTTTCTGCTGCTGCACGACGATGACCTTATAGACAGGGACTTTGTCCAAGTGTGTATCGAAGCCGCCGAAGGCAATACCGATCTAGGCATTATCCGTACCGGGACAAGAGTGATCGACCAGACCGGAAAGACCCTTCATGAAACCGAAAACAATGCAGTCGGTCTCTCCACCGAGGATTTTTTCCTGGCGTGGTTCAGAAACCAGACATCATGGTACCTGTGCAGTACGCTGTACAACACGAAAATATTAAAAG
>DTYO01000270.1 GCA_012961845.1 Thermodesulfobacteriaceae bacterium | reverse complement strand
TATCATATTCATAGATGAGATAGATGCTGTGGGCCGTCACAGGGGTGCGGGCCTGGGAGGCGGCCACGATGAAAGGGAACAGACCCTGAACCAGCTTCTGGTGGAGATGGACGGTTTCGAGGGGTCTGAAGGGATCATCGTTGTGGCGGCCACCAACAGGCCTGATGTCCTCGACCCGGCTCTGCTGAGACCGGGGCGGTTCGACAGGCAGGTGTTGGTCCCTGTGCCGGATATCAAGGGCCGGAAGGCCATATTGAAGGTCCACGCTAAGAAGATCGTGTTGGCCCCGAATGTGGACATGCAGCTCATCGCCAGAGGGACGCCCGGTTTTTCCGGCGCGGATCTGGAAAACCTTGTCAATGAGGCGGCTCTTCTCGCGGCCAGGGAGGGAAAGAAGAACGTCCAGATGGAGGATTTTGAAAGGGCCAAGGACAAGGTCCTGATGGGCGTCGAGAGGAAGAGCATCGTCATTTCAGAGGAAGAGAAGAAGATCACGGCCTATCATGAAGCCGGACATACCCTGGTGGCGAAACTCCTGCCGGGTGCAGATCCGATACACAAGGTAACCATAATCCCCAGGGGCAGGGCCCTGGGCCTCACGCAGCAGCTCCCTGAAGATGAGAGGCACAGCTATCCCAAGTCCTATCTCATAAACAACATAATCATCCTCCTGGGCGGCAGGGTGGCGGAAGAACTCGTCCTCAACGAGTTCACCACCGGATCTGGCAATGACATCGAGAGGGCCTCGGACCTTGCCAGGAAGATGGTGTGTGAGTGGGGCATGAGCCATGAAATAGGACCCGTGGCCTTTGGAAAGAAGAACGAACACACCTTTCTCGGCAGGGATTTTTCCCAGGTGAATGAATACAGCGAGGATACGGCCCGGAGGATAGACGAAGAGATCCACCGGCTTATCCAGGATGCATATGAAAAGGCCAGGTCCCTTATAAAGGGGAATATGGAGTGCCTGCACGGCATTGCCGAGGCACTGCTGGAAAAGGAGTCCCTGGATGCAGGAGCCATTAGCCAGATTATGAAGAACTGTAGTGAAGAGTCCAGGGGTCAACTGTCACCAGCCTGATGCCGGCCGCCCCGGCCCGTATCTGATTGAGATGAGGGGGAAGAAATTCCGGTGGGGCAGCCGTACCTACATCATGGGAGTGTTGAATGTAACCCCTGATTCCTTCTCTGACGGGGGCGCGTTTCTGGATCCTGAGGCAGCAGCGGCCAGGTCCGAAAAGCTCGTATCTGACGGGGCGGACATACTGGACATAGGCGGCGAATCATCCAGGCCGTTTTCAGATCCGGTCTCTGCAGAAGAGGAGCTGGACCGGATAATACCGGTTCTGAAAGAGATCAGAGAGGTGACGGACTGTCCGGTATCCGTGGATACCGTCAAGGCATCCGTGGCCGAAGAGGCCCTGAAACACGGTGCGGACATGGTGAATGATATAAGCGGCCTGCGGTTCGATCCGGGCCTGGCCGATGTAGTGGTCAGATATGGCGTACCTGTTGTTCTGATGCACATGAAGGGCAGCCCCAGGGATATGCAGGTGGATCCGGTCTATGAGGATCTTCCGGGAGAGGTCAGGTCGTTTCTGGAAGAACGGGTGGAGTGGGCGGAAGCAAGGGGGATCCCCAGGGAAAAGATCATAATCGATCCCGGCATAGGTTTCGGCAAGACCTTCAGGGACAATCTGGTCCTGCTCAACAGGATGGACGTATTCGCAGGGCTGGGGCAGCCGGTGCTGGCCGGGGCATCAAGGAAGGCCTTCATCGGTGCTCTGACCGGCATAGAAGATGCCGGGATGCGTGACGTCCCTAGCCTCGGTGCAGCTGCCGCGGCTGTCATCAGGGGTGCCCACATGGTGAGGGTGCACAATGTGGCACTCACCAGGCAGGTGCTGCAGGTGGTGGATGCAGTGCTCCGTGAAGATCTGGACGGCGGTCAGGGATAAACCCTCTGGAACCTGCCCGGATATGTTTTTGATAAGGCTTTTTTGTGCCGAAATATGATTATGGGGGTAAGAGTTCAGCATATCTGTCCGGCACCTGCCCGGAAATGAAGAAATGAAGATTTCAGTCTTTCAGAGATGCCCGAATGTAAAATACAGGAGCATGCATGTTCATGGCGTTCCGAATACTGTTTTTTCACACACCTCAGAGACAGGGCGGAAAGACCGTTTTTGGAATGGATGGATAGGCACCAGGAGGGCATCCCGGTATAATGCTTGAGTTCCTGGGACAGTTCATCCCCGTCCTCCGCTGGCAGGATGTCCTGGACATCCTCATAGTGGCCTTCCTGATATACAGAGTGATACTGCTGATCAGGGGAACCAGGGCTGTCCAGATGGCTGCCGGTCTCGCAGTCATCATAGTGGTGTATTTTGCCGCGAGGCAGCTGGAGCTTTTTACGCTCCATTGGATGCTGGGCACCATACTGAGTTCCCTTTTCCTGGTCATTATCATCGTCTTTCAGGATGATATCCGCCGGGCCCTCACCCAGATGGGGCAGACTCCGTTTCTCAAGGCCAGGGTGAAGACCTTTCATGCCCTGGAGGAGATAGCCAAGGCGGCAGCTACACTCATGGAAGCCCGGACCGGGGCGCTGATAGTGCTCGAGAGAGAAGTGGGGCTGGGCAATTATCTCGAATCCGGTGTGGAAATAGACGGCAGGGTGACCCGCGCACTACTGTGTTCTATCTTTTTCAAAGGGTCTCCGCTCCACGACGGGGCGGTCATCATACAGAAGGGCAGACTTTCGGTGGCTGCCTGCGTACTGCCTCTCACCACCAATCCCAACATCAGCACTAGGCTGGGGACCCGGCACAGGTCCGCCATCGGCATAACAGAACAGACGGATGCGGTTTCTGTGGTCATCTCCGAGGAGACGGGGAGTCTTTCTGTGGCGATAGCAGGCAGGATCACCAGAGACATAGACCTGGGAACCCTTAGGCGGATACTGCACAACACCTTTGCCGCGGAAGAGGCGGAAAAACCCTGGTGGAAAAGGAGGATTTTGTAGCTGGTGACGAGGTTTGACAATCTGGCAAAGGACTGGATCCTCAAGCTGCTGTCCCTGGGATTTGCTCTGTTTCTGTGGTTTTTCGTGGTGGGAGAGGAAAAAGCCGAACTTACCATTTCCGTTCCGGTGGAGATAGTCAACGTCCCTTCGGGGCTGGTTATTGCCAACTACATTCCCAGGGCGGTGGATGTCAGGGTGTACGGACCCAGGAGCATGGTAAGGTCTCTGGATTCCACCCAGCGGATCTCCAAGGTCATAAATCTGCACGACGCCAGGGCAGGGACCATAACAGTCCCGATGACCCCTGACAGCTTCTCTCTGCCCGGAGGTGTTAGGGCGATCCGGATTCAGCCTGCAAGGATCGAGGTGGTCTTGGAAAATCTGGTCCGCAAAGCGATAATGGTGAGCCCGAATCTGATCGGCAAGGTGGCCAGGGATTACGAGGTGCTGGAGGCAGCCGTTGATCCGCCCAGGGTCGATGTTTCAGGTCCGGAGAGCGAAATCAGGTCTCTGGAAAAGCTGGATACCCTGCCGGTGGACATAAACGGGGCATCGAACACGGTGGTCAGGGAGATCGGACTGGACCTGGAAGGCCTTCACCTGAGGCCTCAAAAACACGACACAGTAAGAGTGACCGTCAGGGTGGCTCCTGTGACAGGCAGGAAATCCATCACCAAAGTGCCTGTCCAGCTTGAAGCCAATGCCACTGGGGTGTCCTGGTGGCCGAAATCGGTGAAGGTGACGGTGGAAGGCCCCATGCCACGTCTCAGGAAACTGAAGGCTTCCGATATCACCGTGGTGATAGCTGCACAGAAACTCAAGGCAGGCAAGAATTCGGTGAAGCCGGAGTTTGAAATCCCGGATGGCTTCAGGATACTCCGGGTGAGACCTGAGAAGATCAAGGTCAGCGTGCCCAAGGCTGTCAGTGAGGTAGACTGACAGGAGGAGATCTCAAAAAACGGAAAGGTCGGGAATTATGCGAAAACTGTTCGGAACAGACGGTATCAGGGGGACAGCCAATGTCCATCCCATGACCACGGACATTGCCATGCAGATAGGCCGCGCAGTGGCTCACATGTTCAAAAACCGCACGGGACACAGACCCAAGATCCTCATAGGAAAGGACACCCGCTTGTCCTGCTACATGCTTGAAAATGCGCTGGCGGCTGGAATATGCTCAATGGGTGTCGACGCCCTCCTGGTGGGCCCCATGCCGACACCTGCCATCGCCTTCTTGACCTCTAACATGAGGGCGGATGCCGGAGTGGTCATTTCTGCCTCTCACAACCCCTTTCAGGACAACGGCATAAAGCTTTTTTCCAGCGACGGCTTCAAGCTGCCTGACGAACTGGAGACTGAGATAGAGAAGCTGATGGGGTCGGATGAACTGGTGCACGCCCAGCCCACTGGAGAGAAGGTGGGCAGGGCCTTCAGGATAGAGGATGCCAGGGGCAGATATATCGTATTCCTGAAACATACCTTTCCAAAAGAGATGTCTCTGGACGGAATGAAGATCGTGCTGGACTGTGCCAACGGTGCCACCTACAAGGTCGCCCCGGCGGTTTTCGAAGAGCTGGGGGCTGAAATCATTACCCTTGGAGTGAGTCCTGACGGCACCAATATCAACAGAGATTCAGGTGCGCTTCATCCCGAGTATGCAAGAGAGGCGGTGGGCAGGAACTGGGCTGATCTGGGTTTTGCATTTGACGGAGACGGAGACAGGCTCATCGTGGTGGATGAGAAGGGAAACATAGTGGACGGAGATCACGTCATGGCTGTCTGTGCCCGACACATGATAGAGAATGAACAGCTCAATGCCAACACCGTGGTGGCTACCGTGATGAGCAACATAGGTCTGGAGGTGGCCCTGGAAAAGATGGGCGGACAGCTAGTCCGGACAAAAGTAGGGGACAGGTACGTCATGGAGACCATGAGGCAGAAGAGTTACAATTTCGGTGGGGAACAGTCGGGCCACCTGATCTTTCTGGACCACATCACCACCGGCGACGGGATCCTGGCGGCTCTGCAGCTCCTGGCGGTCATGCAGACCAGCGGAAGACCCCTCTCCGAACTTGCCTCTGTAATGGAGACATTCCCCCAGACACTGCAGAACGTGCAGGTGGACCAGCAGAGACCTGTAAGCGAGATTCCCGGCCTTGATGAGCTCCGGGAACGGCTTGAAAGGGAACTGAAGGGCAGGGGTCGGATTCTGATCCGGCCATCCGGTACGGAACCTGCCATCAGGGTCATGGTGGAGGGAGAAGACCAGGGGCAGATTGATTCCATGGCGGCCGAGATGTGCAGCCATATAAAGGCGCAGTGTGGTGGTGGAAGTGGAACCGGTTAGAGGGTGCCTCTGAAACCGCAAAGGTTCGCGATTTTACCAAATCTGTCGCATAGTCAGGGGTTTGAAGTACCGGAGTACGTCTGTGTCCCCCTCCCTTTACATCTTCGGCAGATTCGCAAACCGGATAATCCGGGCTAATCGGCTTTCTTGCGGAGAAAGGCTGGGATCTCCAGAACATCCTCGTCCAGCTCCCCAAGGCCTTGGAATTTTTTCACCTTTCCCTTCAGAGCCGTCCTGCCCGCATTTTTCTGGATTTGTTCCTTGAGCTGCGTGAACGGCAGTTCTTCCGCTGCCTTCTTGGAGTCGGCCTTGGTCCGTGCCACCTCTATGGGAGTGACAACCGGTGTCTCCTGCACCTGCGCCTCTGATCCTATTCCGGTGGCTATAACGGTTACCCTGATTTCGTCACCCAGATTCTCGTCAAAGACGGTGCCCCATATTATGTTTGCTTCTTCGTGGGCCTCTGAATGGATGAGCGAGGAGGCCTGGTCCACCTCTTCCATGCTCAGGGTGGAGCTGCTGGCCGTGATGTTCATCAGGATGCCCCTGGCTCCGCTGATGGAGATGTCTTCCAGAAGTGGATTGGCAATGGCCATCTGCACTGCCTCCAGGGCCCTCCTGTCGCCCTTGGCTGTGCCCGTGCCCATGAGGGCCATGCCCATTTCCGACATGACCGTCCTGACATCTGCAAAGTCCACGTTAATGTAGCCCTGCACCACTATGAGGTCCGAGATGCCCCTGACGGCGTAGTACAGGACCTCATCCGCCTTGCGGAACATGTCGAGAATAGGCGTGTTGGGCTGTGCAAGGCTCCTGAGACGGTCATTGGGAATGGTGATGATGGTGTCTACCACCTTTCTCAGGCGCTTTATTCCTTCTTCTGCCTGGACCATCCTCTTCTTTCCTTCGAACATAAAGGGCCTTGTGACCACTCCCACGGTGAGCGCGCCGAGCTCCTTGCTGATTTCTGCTATGACGGGAGCAGCTCCGGTTCCTGTGCCGCCCCCCATTCCGGCGGTGATGAAGACCATGTCGCTGCCCTGAAGTGCAACCCGGATATCGTCTTCGCTTTCCTCGGCAGCCTCCCTGCCGATTTTAGGTTTGGCACCTGCGCCGAGCCCTTTGGTGAGTCCCTTGCCAAGCTGAATTTTTTCCCCTGCCTTCGACATCTCCAGGGCCTGTGAATCCGTATTGGCCACTATGAAGTCGACTCCCTGGAGATCTGCTGTAATCATGTTGTTGATGGCATTGCCGCCGCCGCCGCCTATCCCTATGACCTTGATGTTAGCAGTTAGTTCCGAATCTATAAACTCAAACGGCATGTCTTTTCTCCTTCTGGCCCCGGACCGGGTTTGATGTTAAAATCTGAACCATGATTTCATGCAGTTTGTTACGCGGTTGATTATGCTGCCTTCAGTTCTGCTGAAAGTCCTTCTGGTCTGATGCTCGGCCCCGTAGAGCACGAGCCCCACTGCAGTTGCGAACATGGGGCCGTTGACTACGTCCACCAGGCCTGATATGCGCCTGGGATGACCTATCCTGGTGGGCAGTTGAAATATCTGGTCGGCCATCTCGGCTATGCCGGGAAGAGCAGCAGAGCCACCTGTTATCACCAGACCCGAACCCAGCAGGTCTTTGAGTTCAGTCCGCTCTATCTCCTGATCTATGAGGGTGAGAATCTCCTCTACCCTGGGCTCGATGATCTCGGAGAGTATCTGTCTGGACAACTGCCGGGGCTTGCGTCCTCCCACACTTGGCACCTCTATCATTTCGTCCTTGCGGACTAGCGCCCCCAGGCAGCTGCCGTGGCGGACCTTGATTTTTTCTGCCTCTTTCATTGGTGTCCTGAGACCTACGGCGATGTCATTGGTCAGATTGTTTCCTCCAAGGCCCAGCACAGCGGTATGTCTGATGGCGCTTTCCGTGAAAAGAGCCAGGTCAGTGGTGCCGCCGCCGAAGTCCACCAGGGCGACCCCCAGGTCCTTTTCCTCCTGAGTCAGGACTGCATCACCGGATGCCAGGGGCTGGAGCGCCATGTCCAGCACGTCGAGATTTGCCCTGTTGGCGCATTTGATCAGGTTCTGTGCCGCGGTTACCGCCCCTGTGACGATGTGCACCTTTGTCTCCAGCCGCACACCTGTCATTCCTACCGGGTCGAGGATTCCGTCCTGCTCGTCCACAATATACTCCTGGGGCAGGATGTGAATCACCTCCCGGTCGAGAGGGATGGCCACCGCCTTGGCTGCGTCGATTACCCTGTCGATATCTTCTTCCGATATCTCCTGGCTCTTGACGGCAATGACTCCGTGGCTGTTGAAGCCCTTGATGTGACTTCCGGCGATCCCTATGGTCACGGCGCTGATCTCGTGGCCCGCCATCAGTTCCGCCTCCTCCACCGCCTTCCTGATGGAGTTGACCGTGCTGTCTATGTTGACCACCACGCCTTTTCTTAGGCCTACGGACGGATGGGTGCCTACACCGACGATTTCTATTTCATCTTCCAGGACTTCGCCTACAACGGCACATATTTTGGTGGTGCCTATATCCAGCCCGACGACTATGTCACGGGGTCCTTCGACCATCTATCCTCCTAATTTTTCAAACTGGCCATGGCTGTGTCTTCAGTATACGCCAGATCGACTCTGACGACTTTGTCATACTTTCCCGAGCGATAGAGCTGATAGAGGATCTTTTCCGCCCTGACAAACTGTGTCCTGAGTTTCTGTGGCCCGAAACAGAATGGAATCCCCTTGTCTGCGGTGTACAGAGTCAGTCGTCCGTCTTCCGAGATGTTGATTTCGCTAATGTTGTTGGATCCCAGCATCCTGGTTCCCCGGCCCGCCATATCTATCAGCTCAAGTGCCCTGAGGATATGTGCTGCGGCAGACCCGGAGCAGGATACAGACCGACCGTCTTCCTGAAAGTCGAGTTTGACTCCGGTGATTATGGGAAGATCCAGGTTTTCTTCCGGGGTCAGCTTCTTGAATATATGCCCGTTCTTGTCCACCATGTACAGCCTGCCTGCATTGAGCAGGGCCGCAGGCCGGTATTCCTTTATCGAGATGATCAGGTGGTCGGGCAGCTTCCTCCGGACGGCAACCGATTCAACCCACTGGTGCTGCTCTATGGAAGCGGCGATACGGTCCGGGTCCAGCGAAAGAGTGTTGCTCCTGGAGGTGACCTGGCTGAGCCTCATGACCTCTTCTTTTGAGATATGGCTGCATCCTTCAATGGTGATCCTGGAAATCCTGAACATCTCACACCGGCATATGCTTTTCCAGACGGCCAGGATGCAGATGCCCGCCAGTCCCGCCACCAGGGCTGCAGCGGTGAGCAGGACCGCCAGCCTGTATACCATGCGTCCGGGGCCGCCTGGTGAACTGCCCTGATGCGGTCCGGCACCGGGCCGGCGGTTAGTATCGGCAGGCCTTCTGATCCTCATGATTCAAATCCCCACAACGAAATCTCCGGCACCAGCGTTTTACCAGCCATGGTCAGAACCGTCTCGCTGATCTGTTCCATGAGCTCGACGACATTGGAGGCCGTGGCTCTGCCGCAATTGATAATAAAATTGGCATGTTTTCTGGAAACAGCCGCGTCTCCCACACGGGTGCCCTTGAGCCCGCATCTATCTATGAGGCGGCCTGCAGAATCGTCTTCAGGATTCCTGAAGACACACCCTGCACTCTTTTTTCCTGCAGGCTGGGTGGATCGTCTTGACCTGATTACTCGGACCATCCTCTCCCGGATTCTGTCCGGGCTGTCCTCTGCCAGTCTTATCCTTGCGGCTGTGATCAGGCTTCGGCGGGGCATGGTACACTTCCTATAGCCGAAGTCCAGTTCCTTTCCGTCCAGCCAGAAGCTTCCTGAAGGGCCGGTGACCTGGACCGATTCCACCACGTCGGCCATGCAGACACTGGGAGTGCCGGCATTCATGCAGATCGATCCTCCTATGCTGGAGGGTATCCCCGCCATGCCTTCCAGCCCGGAAAGTCCTCTCTTCACAGCCCATGAAAGGAGCGATGTGAGCCTGCACCCGGCCTGGACCTCCACTGTCCTGACGTGCCCCCGGGCAGAATCTCCATGACGTGCCCCTTCGGGGCCGCTGAGAGAACCGGGCGCGTTCACCGGTACGCCTATTCGGTCGAGGGAGGCCAGGGAGATCACCACCCTGACGCCTCTGTCGCTTATCAGGAGGTTGCTTCCCCTGCCCAGAACCTTGTAGTCCGGCACCCTGTCTTCCAGGTAGGCAACTGTCTGCTCAAGCGCACTCAATGTGCCGGGTATGAGCAGGAGTTCCACCGGCCCTCCTATTCCGAACGTAGTGTATGCAGAGAGCCTTACATTGCTCAGGATCTTCAGATCTGCTATGCGCAACAGGTCATTAAACAGCAACGGCTGACTCCTCGATGTCAAGCAATTCCAGGAGAGTGCGGCCTGCTGAGCCTATGGACCCGGCCCCCAGTGTCAGCACAACGTCTCCCTGCTCCAGACGGGCTGCCACTGCTTTCGGGAGATCTGCACAGGATTTCATGTAGTGTACCCGGCCGCCCTGTTTCTTTCTGATCTCCCTGGCAAGGCGTTCGCCGGTGACTCCTATGATCGGGGTTTCACTGGCTGGATATATGTCCGAGAGCCACAGCTCATCCGCATCCAGGAATGCCTCGGAAAACTCGTCCATTAGGGCCTGGGTCCTGGAATACCTGTGGGGTTCAAACAGCACTACCAGCCGTTGTTCCGGCCATGCGGCCCTGGCTGCGGAAAGGGTGGCTCTTATTTCCGTCGGGTGATGGGCATAGTCGTCAACAATGATTATGCCGTCTTTCTCTCCCAGGATCTCGAATCTTCTTCCCACGCCCTTATACGCTTGCAGTCCCTCCTGGATCCTTGAAAACGGAATGTCCAGTTCCAGTCCCACGGCAAGCGCCGCCAGAGAGTTGCGGACGTGATGGAGGCCTGGGGCATATACCCTGACAGGCCCCAGTTCTCGGCCCTTCCATACGGCGTTGTAGGCTATTCCCAGGCCCTGATAGGCTATGTCTCTTGCCTGTAGATCACAATGCGGTCCTGTACCGTAAGTCATCACCTGCTTTTCTATCTCCGGGATTATGTCCGCCAGCACGGGGTCGTCGCCGCACAGGATGGCCAGGCCGTAAAACGGGATCTTGTCTATGAATTCCAAAAAACACCCTCTGATGCTGTGGAGATCAGGATAGTGGTCCAGGTGTTCCCTGTCTATATTCGTGACCACTGCGATGCTTGGGGTGAGGCGCAGAAAACTGCCGTCGCTCTCGTCTGCTTCGGCCAGCAGGAACTCCCCCTGACCCCAGTAGGCATTGGTGCCCAGGCCCTTTACCTGCCCGCCTATGATGATGGTGGGATCCAGGCCGCCTGCATTGAGCACGGATGATATGATGGATGTCGTACTGGTCTTGCCGTGGGCCCCGGCAACGGCTATTCCGTATTTTTTCAACCTCATCAGCTCGGCCAGCATTTCCGCCCTGGGGATCACGGGAATCTGGGCGTCTCTGGCTGCACGGACTTCGGGATTGTCATCCTGAACCGCGGAGGATGTGACTACCACGTCGGCACCCTGGATGTGGTGAGGAGCATGTCCCTTGAAGATCCGTCCTCCCAGTCCGGAAAGTGATCTGGTGATGGCGGTTTCTCTGATGTCGGATCCTGTGACCGTATAGTCAAGGTTGAGCAGGACCTGGGCCAGTCCGCTCATGCCGATTCCGCCTATGCCGATAAAATGGATATGCTGTTTCTTATACATGACTCCGTAATTGCGTTCCTCTCGATTTCTGTTTTTCCGGTTGCGGTTCAGGGGTGCTCAAGCCTGCCAGATCTAGGAGGGAAGACGCTATGAGCCGTGCTGCTTCGGGCCGTCCTAGCCGCCGGGCCTTCTCCGCCATGTCGGATAGTGCCTGCCGGTCTTCCAGAAGTGAACGTATCTCCTCGGCAAACCTGACGGCTCCCACTTCGCCCTCCCTGAAGAACCGGGCGGCTCCCGCCTCTGCGAGATCTCCGGCATTTGCTTCCTGATGACTGTCGGTTGCCGCGGGATATGGAATGAGTATGGAGGGCTTTCCCATGGCAGTGAGTTCTGCAAGGGTACCTGCGCCGGCCCTGCAGACCGCCAGATCCGCCCATGCGTACGCCCGCCCCATGTCCTCTATGAACGGGACGGTTTTCACCGGTATTCCGGCCTCTCGATAAAAATTTTCTGTTCGTTCCCTGTCCGTTCTTCCTGTCTGATGGATGACTTCCAGTATAATACCAGATTGGCGCAAAATGACCATAGCTTCTCTGACAATTCGGTTGAGGCCTTCGGCCCCCTGGCTTCCTCCCATGATGAGTATCCTGGCCCTGTCCGAACTGCATGCGGAATTTCCCCGGGGGCGCAGGACTGTCCGGCGCACAGGATTCCCTGTGAATATGCAGTGTTTCCCGGGAAAATGGCTCGTGCTTTGCCTGAAACTCACGAATACGGAGTCCGCAAATTTTGATGCCCACCTGTTGGCAAGTCCGGGAATCAGGTTCTGTTCGTGGATTGCCGCAGGAATCCCAAGCATCCTGGCCGCCAGGAGTACCGGTCCGGAAACGTATCCGCCCACTCCAAGGACCACATGGGGATTGAATGATCTGAGCCATATCATGGTTTTGAGCGTATAAAACGGCAGTCCGGCCATAGAACGCACGGTGGCCGGCAGGCCCGCCCCCTTGATGGGGCGCACCTTGAGAATCCTGTATTGCCAGGCTTTCTCCTTCATGGCGTCCTTTTCCACCGGACGTCCGGTTCCTATCCACATAACGTCCAGCCCGCTGATTTCTTCCAGGGCTTCGGCAACCGCCAGCCCGGGGAATACGTGCCCGCCGGTGCCGCCACCAGCTATGACCAGCCTGAGTGCCGCTTCTTTTGTCTTGATCTGTTTCATTCAAACGTTTCCACTGAAATTTGTGCATTTACAGGGTTATGCAGGTACGGGAGAAGTCCTGTGCTTCAGCTTCCGTATGACGCAGCAGATGCGTCTTCCTGTGCCTGAACATTTCCTGCCATCATGTCCATAACGGCTCCTCTGAAGCTGTCGCCGCGGTGGGCATAGTCCCTGAACAGGTCAAAACTTGCACACGCCGGCGAAAGGAGAACCGCATCACCCGGTTCTGCCATGGAGGCGGCGGCGAGTACCGCCCTGACCATTATAGACCTGCCGTCACTGGTGCCCTTTATCCTGATTACAGGTATAATGTTCCCCAGTTCCCTCTCCAGTGTCGTGGCTTCCCTGCCGATGGCCACCAGCCCGCGCACCTGCCTGTTTTCCTCCAAGTTCCGTCTGCGCAGTTTTTTGCCCAGAGGGAGATAAGATTCGCCTTTTCCCAGCCCGCCGGCAATCAGGACCAGGGGCTGGCCAAACTGCTGGAAGCCCTGGAGCCCCGACTTGTGATCCTCATGTCCGATCACGGGATGGGGCCGGTGCTGCTGCTCGTGGTGCTTCTTGCCACGTATCTACTGCGCCAGGTGTTGGCGAGCAAAGAGCGGCAATTCCAGGCACAGTATCTCG
>DTYO01000269.1 GCA_012961845.1 Thermodesulfobacteriaceae bacterium | reverse complement strand
GAAATATCACTCTTCGGCAAACTCGCGAACCGAATAATCCGGTTAAAGTATCTTCTTTTTCCTCTCGATCCGGTCCATTGATTCCAGCCGGTAGATCCTGACCTTTCGGCTCCGGGGAAATTCTCTTTTCATGACAGACTTGAGAAGCCTTGACAGGGCCTGTTTTTCAACCACCCGTTCAAGCTCTTCATAACCTCTCTCCCTTACATGGACCTGCCCGTTTTCCAGCAGGGTAATGCTGACCCCCCGGTTTCTCTTGTAGGAAAGAATTTCGATACACTGGCCCGGCTGAATCTTTCTGAGCTGCTGCTTCACACGATTCAGGGCTGAATCAATATTTATCAAAGCCATGCTGAACGCTTATTTCGGCGCCTGTTTCCGCTGCTTTCCGTTAATGGCGGCATAGGCCTTATCCACCCACTCCTTGCGGTTGTCCTCCGGCATGAATGTCACGAATCGGCCCATGGCCCTTTGTACTCCCATGAAATCGATCAGGAAGTCATAGACGGCATTTGCCGCGTCAAGATCAGAGCTCAGGGCCTGATTCTGGGCATCCAGAAGATCGATAATTGATTTTATGCCTTCGATGTAGGAGTCGGTCACCAGATCCAGATTGCGCCGGGCAGCCTTCGCAGCCTCTTTTGACAGCCTGATTGATGGATAGGATGCCCTTGTCCTGTTGAGCGCCGAGAGTACATTCTGGATTATTGCTTCTGCCTCGGCACTTCTGTCCAGGCGGAGCCTTGACACCTCCTCCTGGAGCCTTCTCATTCTGGCCATGGTCCTGCCGCCTTCAAACAACGGTATTCTGGCATAAACACCAACGTTCCAGTCCGTATCATCCAGCCTGGCAAGACAGGAATCGCGCTGACCTGCCCCGTCCTGTGCGAAGTACTGTTCCACTCTCCAGTCCACGGTAAAGTCAGGCAGCCACAACTCCCTTTTTGCACCGGTTTTCAGCCGCTCCGTGGCCTTGATTGCCGCCTCATACCCCTTGGGTTCAGGCCTCTGATCCATGGCCTCTCTGATGGCAAAGTCCTTGAACCTGTTAAGGTATTGAGGCCTTTCCATAAGCTGACGGAAAAATCTGTCTCCCATTATGAACAGCGGATCATCAAGACCGGCCTCCTCTGCCATAAAGAGCTCCTGAATAGGCCTATGGAGAATCCTGTTAAGGGCCTCCATTGCATCCATGGTGTCAGACTCCCTGTAAAGGATCTCCTGGCGGTCGTTGGCAAACTTGACTTCCCACCGGTACACCTCGTCCGGCCCTGCTGCGCCTGTCTCAACCCTGATTCTGGCCCTGTCCAAATTCGCCTCGGTGAGTTTGAGTTTCTCCTTGTAAATCTGCTCGATGGTCCCGGCCCGAAGTACATTAAGATATGCCACTGCAGCGTCGTAGGTCACATTCAGTCGGACCTTTTCTAAATCCATCTTCCTGGCCTCCTGAATGTGTTCCTCGGCAGTAAATGAAGCCCATTTCTGCTCCGAATACAGGAGTATGCTCCCTCCGGCCGCTCCGGTCCATACTCGTTCCGGGCTGGATCCGAAACCCGCCTCGGCCCTGTCTTCGTCAATAGCCTCGGCGCCTGTCTCCAGATCTATCCTGGGGAGTAGGCCCGCTCTCGCTTCTTTTACAGCATGAGAACCAGCCCTGACCGCGGTTTCCGCCGACAGGAGTCTCAGGTTGGCAGAAACCGCTTCGTCAATCGCTTTCTTGATATTCAGACGGCGGGCAATGTCTCCCCTCTGTTCATTGATAACGTTTGCAGCCGTAAGGAGGAAGAGGCTGGGATATATGTCGAGAGCCCTGGCGGTTGCCATGTTGATGGTGAGCTTTTGGCCCCGCATGAATTCTACGCCCAGTGGCTCCGACCTGTCTCCTTGGACAACATCCATGACTGCAAAAGCGGTACGTCTGGCCACGACTTCCTGTTTTTCAGAGGTTTCAAGACCGACAAGTAAGCACATTTCCACCTGACTGAAATCCCAGAGCGAAAAACCAGGCACCTTCTTTTTTATCAATCCTCTGGCAAGAGACTCCAGCTGACCTCTGTTGAAATGCCACAGAGGACCTACCAGGGCCGCGTCCACTCCAGGCAGAAGGGAATTCAGAGCTGCTTCAGCAGATGCCGCGGCTATTTCATCGAGATCGGCAAATGCGTCGATCTCTCTTCTGTCCAGGAAAATGGCAATATGCCGGAATGGTACGATTTTCCTGAATTGCTCAACATCTCTGTCTAGACAATAAACAGAATTTACACTCAACTTTCGGACTTGCATCTTAGCAAGCAACCAACTGTGTTCTTTGACAAAATAGTCCTTTTGGCTGCATGAAGTCGATTGCGCACTTGAATACAGTCTCGATTATTAT
>DTYO01000268.1 GCA_012961845.1 Thermodesulfobacteriaceae bacterium | reverse complement strand
CTCTTACCTCACCTTTTCACCCTTACCCCGCAAACGCGGGGCGGTATATTTTCTGTGGCACTTTCCCTGAGGTCACCCCCGGTCCGCGTTACGGACCATCCTGCCCTGTGGAGCCCGGACTTTCCTCCAGACCCACTTAGGTGGGTCCAGCGATCACCCGGGTGTCTCCAGCCTCAAAAAATCCTTATTTCTGGAGAGAAACCATAGTCTGCTGTCAATATAATGATTTTTTCGCCTGATGTCTTCGTTGTATCAAAAAAATAATGCTCGGAATATCAATACGCTGATTCCTACTTTTCTACCTCCAGGGCATACATGAGGCGCTGACACGACGGGCACGTCAGAATTTTTTCGTCTCTGAGAAGTTCATTGTAGAGCTGTGGCGGCACGTTCATGTTGCATGCGCTGCACACGCCTTCAGACACCGCGGCAAGAGCAATTCCCGCCCTCCTTTCGCTCAGGAACCTGTATTTGGAAAGGAGTTCGGGTTTTACTTCCTTCTCCACTTCCTTTCTGTCCTTGATGAGATGTTCTATCTTCCTGTCTGTTTCCGCCTGTATCTCCTCCACGCGTTTTTTTTCCGCCTCCAGCTCTTTCTGAAACTGTTCCAGTTCTTTCTGGACGGATGCTGTTTCTTTTTCTGCTGCGGCAGATTCATCCATGATGGCCAGCAGTTCTTCTTCACGGCTGCTGTTTGCACTGACGATCTGCTCTATTTCCTTCTGGAGGGCCTGGTATTCCCGGTTGGTCTTGACAGCGGTGAGCTTTTTTTTGGATTTTTCCATGCGCAGGGTTTCAAGCTCGAGTTCGTCTTCTACTTCTATCTTACGGCCCCTGAGTTGGGTCAGCCGTTCCTTGAGAGCTGCTATCTGTTTTTCCCTGGCGTTGATGGTGTCCTGAAGGCCTTTCAGGCGTTTGGGATAGTCTTGTTTCTCATTGTTCAGTTTGCAGATTTCCAGATCTATGCCTTGCAGTCGAATAAGGGTAGCCAGTTCGGGTCTCAATTTTTTCTCCTGATTCTTCTTGCTTTAGTTGCCTCGGTACATTAAATGCTGAACGGTCGGATGGCATGTCCGGACCTTGTATCTTCATTGATCCAGAATGTAAAAGGCGATTTTTCTTCTTTCAGGACCATCACCTCCAGCCTCCACCCTTTCCGGGTTGCCTTTTCACGCAGATATTCGGCTACTGCCGGAACAACCGGCCATTCCGTATGGAAGTGGCCGCCGTCCACCACGGCCAGTCCAAGCTGCTCCGCCTCCTTGGCCACGTGGTGTTTGATCTCACCTGATACAAACAGGTCCGCCCCCTGCCGGACTGCATGGAGCCACAGGTCTGATCCGGAGCCTCCGCAGACCGCAGCAGTTGAGATGACCTGATCAGGCCGCCCCACCACAGGCAGGCAGGGAATGTTCAGGCCATTGGATATGATCTTCACAATTTCCTCCAGTCTGCGGGGCCGGTCAAAGGAGCCTATCCTGCCGAGTCCCGTGCCTTCTCTTTCGGTGTTTTCTCCCTGAATCAGGGGGCGGGTGCTGGAAAGGCCTATTATCGCCGCCAGTATATCATTGACTCCGCCTCTGGAGGAATCCAGATTGGTATGGCATGAAACCAGTGCGATCTGTTTCTTCAGAAATCCCGTCAGGATGCCGGGAATGCGCTGGGAGAGATCAATGGATTTCAGGGGGCTGAATAACAGCGGGTGATGGGTTACGACCATCTGAATACCATGTTCAGCCGCAGCCTCCAGGACCTGTTCGGTGGGGTCCAGAGCCACGAGGAGTCTGGCCACCGGACTGTGGGGATGCCCCGCCTGCAGTCCTGAGTTGTCCCACGACTCCGCCAGGTGGGCAGGCGCCAGCTCCAGCAGGGTGTTCAATACATCAATCACTGTAGGGGTGGTTGAAGGCAACATGTGTCATTTTTCCTATTGAGCATTAAAAAAAGGTGCATCCAGTTCTGGTTGCACCTTGTTTGTTCACTTCCCTGCCAGATTTAGTGACATAGCCTTCTAACGTGCAGGCCGGCCCCTTTAAATAGAACCTCTTCCAGCCGTACAGCCTTGTGACTGATCTGTAAAGGAACTTCAGGCAGTCAACTATCCGAAAAATGCCCATGTACCGGCGGTACACTGCGTTTTCCTCCTCCTGATGTGCCGGATCACCTAGAGGCCGCCCTGAAACCGCATGAGAGCCGCTGGACGCCGGCAGATACTTGATTGGGCCCACCAGGATTCGAACCTGGGACCAACCGGTTATGAGCCGGTGGCTCTGACCATCTGAGCTATGGGCCCTGTTGAAAGCAAGG
>DTYO01000267.1 GCA_012961845.1 Thermodesulfobacteriaceae bacterium | reverse complement strand
GGACAGGGATGGATTCATAGTCACCTCAAACGGTGACAGGCTCCAGCCGGAGTTTGCCGTTCCTTCCGAGACTTCAAATATATCTCTGGACGCATATGGCATGCTGGTTGCCACAGACGCCCAGGGAAATGTCCTGGCATCTGTGCAGCTTACCATAGTCGACTTTGCCAATCCTGCAGGACTGCAGGCCGTAGGACGCAACCTGTTTCGCCAGTCCGAAGCATCAGGAGACCCCATCGAAGGAAATCCGGGAACTGAAAATTTCGGCACCCTTACCCAGGGCTTTCTAGAACAATCAAATGTGGATGTAGTACAGGAAATGGTGGCCATGATTACGACCCAGCGTGCCTACGAGCTCAACTCGAAGACAGTGCAGACCGCTGACGAGATGCTGGGCATCGCGAACAATCTCAAGAGATAGTCATTTCCGACCGGGGCCGCCCTGTTCGCCGAAGGCAGCCTGAAATGCAGCACGGCCGCCGAATGAATGCATATCGAGGAAGAATTATGAACTGCTTGAAAAAACGACATACCTTATCTCGCCATGCCTCCCTAAGAAATCTTTTTCAGGTGCTCGTGATTCCCATATTGGTAACAGTGATGGCCGGCAGCAGTGCTTATGCGCTTTCGCGGTCCGACGATGCCCGGGAATACAGCATTGTAGACGTCAATCACCTAGCCCCGTTGTTCAGACAGGCCATAATCGAACAAGCCCCCTGGGATGAGGAAGAAATGGAAGTCACTGGTGTCAGAATATTCCCCAAAAAGGTCAAAATCCCAGAAGGAAGGCTAGAGATAGACATCTCCACCCTGAACACAAGAAACTTCCTGGGCAAGATTACCGGCACCATAAAGATCAAAATAGACGGAATCCTGCAGAAAAGGGTCCGTATCGCCGGCCGGGTGGAGATATTTCGGCCTGTAGTGTGCGTATCGTGTTCACTTCCCAAGGGACATGTACTAAGTGAAGAAGATCTTCAGCTTACACGCCACCCCCTTTCCAAAATCAGAGGCAGGTTTTTTCAGACATTTGACAAGGTGACAGGTTTGGAACTGAAACGTTCCGTGCGTGCAGGGCAGATATTGCATGACCAATTATTGACACCACCCATAATGGTGCATCGCGGCGACCGGGTAACGATAATGGCACAGTCACCCTGCATGACCGTAAGTACACCCGGCGAGGCAAGGCAGAACGGTGCATACGGTGCGTTTATTCGTGTCCGAAACGTCACTACCCAGCGGGAGGTCTTTGCAAAAGTACTGAACAGCAACACAGTTATAGTGAATTTTTGAGGATATGCCATGAACATCAGATATCTTTTTCTGTTAATAACCTGTGCATGCATTGCAGCAGGATGTACTTATCCGGCAGGCCGAGAAGCCCACGCCCCCATAGCCCCAAGGTACCTGGTCCCGAAACCGATAATCACGGAACGGGCAGAAGGATCGCTTTTCGATCCTGGTCAGAATCCCAGCCTGATAGCGGATTTCAGGGCAAGACAGGTGGGAGACGTGGTCACAATCCTCATCCAGGAAGATCTTAAAGGATCCAAGGACGTAAAGACGAAGAGCGATCGGACTTCCAATCTGAACATCGGGCTGACAGGTATCCTCGGGCTTGAATGGAACAAACAGTGGCAGCCCAATTATCCAAACCAGACAGTAGATGCAACCAAGGCGTTAGGAGGGAGCACCAAGAGCAAGTTTGAAGGCAAGGGAAATACCCACAGAAACACCAAGCTGGAAGGAACCGTATCCGCCAGGGTGATTGAGATCCTGCCCGGGGGCAACCTGCTGGTTCAAGCCACCCGTGAACTCAGAATCAACAACGAAACGCAGTATCTGGTCCTTACAGGTGTGGTCAGGCCAAAGGATCTCGGGCCTGACAACACCATTCCTTCTACCCGGCTGGCAGATGCAAGGATTGAATACACCGGCAGCGGTGTCATTAGCGAAAACCAGAAACCGGGCTGGCTGGCCAGGATAATGACTGTGGTAGCTCCATTCTAAATACATGGCCTGTATTTTGCTTTAAGCTTTGATAGAAAAAATGCAGTGAAACATCTACAGGAGAAAAACAGAGTGCCGAGTCTCATTGTCAGGACGATCCAGGAGATGAAGACAGCCGCTTTAAAGGCGTCAGCTCCAATTTTGCTGGTCTTGTTTTTCCTGTCCATGCACTTTTTTCCTACTACAGCCCAAGGTGTCCGGCTAAAAGACATAGCCGGCATCCAGGGCATGAGGGGCAACGAGCTCGTGGGGTACGGACTGGTGGTAGGGCTGAATGGTTCGGGAGACGGCACTCAGGCAAAATTTACCATACAGTCCATAGCGAACATGATGGAACGTATGGGTATTAACGTCAATCCGTCAAAGATCAAGGTGAAAAATGCAGCAGGAGTGATGGTCACGGCCCAAATGAGGCCGTTTGCAAAGATAGGGCAGAAACTCGATGTAGTGGTTTCCTCCCTCGGCGATGCCAAAAGCCTGCAGGGCGGAACACTACTGCTGACTCCTCTCAGGGGGGTTGACGGAAACATCTACGCCCTTGCCCAGGGCTCCGTAATAGTAGGCGGATTTGCAGTGGGCGGCACATCTGTCAGCGTGGAAAAGAACCATCCTACAGCCGGCCGCATTCCCAACGGGGCCACAGTGGAAAAAGAGATACCCGTTGCCATGAATGAAAAGAACACGTTTACCATCAACCTTTTCAATCCGGACTTTACCACTGTCATGAGAGCGGCGGATTCCATAAACGGCCTGCTGGGAAAACATATGGCCCAGGCATTAGACGCTTCCACGCTGAACGTAAATATACCGACACAGTATCAGGGCAGTGTGGTGGCCCTGCTTGCCCGTATTGAAAATCTTGAAATAGAACCTGACCAGCGGGCCAAGGTGGTCCTGGATGAACGGACCGGAACAGTAGTCATGGGGCATTCGGTCAGAATCTCCAAGGTTGCCATCGCACAGGGCAATCTGAGCATACAGATAAAGGAAAATTACAACGTCTCCCAACCTGCTCCTTTCGGCCGTGGTCAGACAGTAGTTACACCGGATTCCGATATTTCCGTACAGGAGGGGGGAGAAGGCCTGGTAGTGCTTGAGGAAGGTACGAGTATAGGTGAGCTTGTGCAGGCGCTCAACGCAGTGGGAGTGACTCCGAGAGACCTGATATCCATACTCCAGTCACTCAAGGCCGCAGGGGCCCTGCAGGCTGATCTGCTGATCATATAAAGTAAGTAAACAAGGACGGAGAACATGGAAACAACAACACCTGTACCAGGAATTCTTTTTTCGGTCAGAAACGCTGAACCGGGTTCAAACGGACCGACTGATCGTGTCCACGAATCTGGCAGTGAGCTCAAGAAGGTCACGGAAGACTTTGAATCCCTGTTTATCAACCAGATGCTGCAGGTAATGAGAAAAAGCATACCCAGGAACGGACTGCTGTCCGGCGGTATCCAGGAGGATGTCTTTACCAGCATGTTCGACACCGAAGTTGCCAGGCATCTGGCCAGGGGCGATGGCATGGGCATCGGCAAGAAGCTCTATGAAGAACTCCTGGCATTACAGCAGATATCGAGAGAACAGGCATCAGACCAATGAAAGCAGGCAGAATCATTGACATGCAGAAATCCGGGTTTTCGGACCCGGATACTCTTCCTGAACTTCCGGTATCTTTCTGGCATATGTGCGCCAGCATCCTGAAGGCATGGAAGTCCATGACCAGCCTTCTCTCTGAAGAATGGACCGCCCTGAAGAACAGGGATCTGGAAAAACTCAGCGGAATTTCAGAAAAAAAATGCGGACTGTGCAAACTGCTTGAAAACATGGAATCCCGGCTTGGACATGCCGTGGATTCAATACTCCACAAATACGGTCTCGAGACAGGACCGGACAGATGGGAAAATCTCCGGCTGATAACCAGCACTTCCGACATCAGCCGGCTAGAAAACTGGATGGCAGAGTGCAGAAAACTCCGTGAAGAGGCTCTGTCGGTAAATATACGCCACAGGAACTGGCTGGAAGATCAATATCAGCTGTCCAGGGAACTCATGGCCATATTGTGCAATCGGAAAACCGCCGGCAGAACTGTCTATGGACCGGAAGGACGGCTGACCTGAACAGGCACGAACTGCATGGCACCACAGGACTATTCATCATGGCAGGGCTCACAGGATTATTAAACGTAGCGAAAGTCGGTCTCCTTACCCACCAGATAAATCTTCAGACTACCGGGCACAATGTTGCAAATGTCAATACGGACGGTTATTCCAGGCAGAACGTGACTCTGTCTCCCCGTTATCCAACACCAACTGAAATCGGATCTCTTGGAAACGGAGTTGAGGCAAGAGAGGTAATCAGAGACTACGACCGGTTCATTACCACTACGCTTTTTGACAAGACATCCACCATGTCCGGTCTGAAAATAAGACAGTCTGGGATGAAAATCGTGGAAGGAGTCTTTAACGAAGTAGATGAAAACGGCATGAATCAGCTCCTAAACCAGTTCTGGACAGCATGGGATGATGTGGCAAACAATGCAGAAGGCATCCCTGAGAGAACCACCCTGTTACAGAGGGCGGCACTGCTGGCTCAGGGAATACGGAGCCGCTACCACTCCCTGGTCAAACAGTCCAGTGACATTGATCTGAATATCGATTCCACCGTCAGGGACATCAACATGCTCGCCTCGCAGATAGCAGAACTGAATGTCCAGATCGTGTCCACCGAGGCAGGACAGCATATGGCAAACGACCTCAGGGATCAGCGGGACGAACTGATCCGAAAGCTGTCCGAACTAGCCGATATCCACTATTTCGAGACTAAACGGGGGGCATACACTGTATTGATAGGTCATGGAAACCCTCTAGTGGAAGACGACAGGGCCTGGAACCTGGAGCTGAGATCCGGCAGGGTACACTGGGTAGGTACTGCCGGACAGTCAATGGAACTCACTGCCGACGATATTAAAACCGGCGAACTGGGTGGATGGATGGACATAAAGTCCCGCATATCTCCCAGAGACACCTCGGTGCTTACGGGATCTCATGCAAACACCACCGGAGGACAGGCCATAAAACAGGGAACCGCCTGGACCGCTATTGACGGTGTCACCGTATCAGGCCCCTTCACCATACAATATTCCGGTTCAGACCAGTCAGGAAGTCCTGTCGCTGGATCGTATACATATACTGCAGGCGACACCGTTGGTGACCTCATGGCAGCTATAGAGGCGAATTTCGGGGTAGATGTCGACGTCACCATAGATGATGAAGGCCGCCTTGTTATTACCGATCTCAATCCGGGAGATTTTCCCATTTCGTTTCAGATAGAATCTGTCGGCGCAGGAATTACAGGGCTCAACCTTGGAAAATTTGACGGATCATATCCACTGAACTACCTGGAGCAGTTAAACAAATGGGGAACGGAGCTGATCAGGGCTGTCAACACCCAGCACAGCCAGGGGAGCGGACTCATAAAGTTTCAGGAACTTTCGGCCTCAAACGCTGTTATTGATGCCGGACAGCCAGTTGGATGGCGCTCGTCGGGTCTCAATTTTTCAGAGGCGGTTCAAGACGGTTCCTTCGAGATCTGGCTCTATGACTCCAACGGCCAGGTGATCGATTCAGACCTGTCCACTCCGCTGATAAACGATCCTGTAACCATCAACATTACCGCTGACAGCACCACGCTTTCCCAGATACAGGCCGCCATAAACGGCATACAGGGCCTCACAGCCAGCACACCGGGGGGACACCTGGTGATAGGTGTTGACGGGGCCAGTTCTGTAGCCGGTTTCTCCTTTGGACGGGATTCTTCAGGTGTGCTGGCAGCGCTCGGCCTCAACTGTTTCTTTACCGGTCACGATGCAGCCTCCATAGGAATCAATCAGGATCTAATCAAGGATCAGCGTCTGATTGCAGCGGCAAGGGTGGCACCGGGCGGACAGAACTCGGCCGTGGCTGCAAATCCCGTAAGAGACACCTCACGCCCGCTGGGCTCCACAGTGCAGAACGGCACTGTCACCATCGATGTCTATTCCCCTGCCGGCACACTGGATCATACGGAAACAATAACCATTTCGGACCGGGACTCCACGTCTCTGGATGACGTGATAACTACAATAAACAGTGGAGAGGGTGTCAGAGCCGCTGTAGAAAACGGCAAGATATGGATTTCCACAAAAGATCCTGACTGGACACTGATAATAAGCGACAGCGGTAACGGATTTCTCGACTTCCTGGGTATCAGCGCCCCTGTATCGCCGCAGGCGGAAGTCACCGGGGCATTTTTCGTGGAACGCACCTTTGAACCTTTTTCGTATTTCGATACAGGTATATCTGCAGGTTCATTTCAGATTGATCTGTTGGACTCTCAGGGCAATGTCATAACATCTCCTGTAATCACTCTGACTGCAGGAGTACCTGAATCTCTGGACGATATAGCCGGCCAGATAGATGCCGTTTCAGGCATTACTGCACAGGTGGTTAATGGACGACTCAAGATATCAGCCGAAGGAACGGGATCGGTAGTGTTTCACAGTGACAGTACAGGACTCATGAATTTTCTGGATATTTCCACCAGCAGGGGAGGAGAAATCGAACCTGCCGACAACGCCAATGCCCTGGAGATCAGAAATCTCAGCCGTATCACCATTGAAAACCTGGATGATGCCAGCCTGAATCAGGCCTATCAGGGACTAGTAGGCACAATAGGAATTCACTCCAGGAGTTTCCAGCTCGATTATGAATTCAGCAGGGCAACTGTGGCGGAACTCCAAGCCAGACGAGATGAGGTTTCAGGTGTGTCCCTCGATGAAGAAATGGCAAATCTGATCAAGTCTCAGCAGGCATATTCGGCTGCGGCTAGGCTGATCAAAGTAGCTGATGAACTGTTTGTTACACTGCTCGAAGTCAAATAGTTTTTTCAGTGCGGAACCGTGCGAAAAAACACTACTGCTCCTCCGGTCGGAGCAGACATGACAGTAGAAGACCGGTTACTGGCAACTGGTCCGGGCAGAAACAGCATGAAAGAACGGAAACCGTAATGCATGGAGGTGCGGATGTGAGAATCACCATGAATTCGATATACAGCGGTATTACCAACGATCTGAGCAGACTCACAGGGGCTATGGCCAGGACCAATGCCTCAATATCGTCCGGTAAAATCTACAGCCGTCCTTCCGACAATCCCGTGGCCCTTACCCATGCGCTCAACGTCAGAACTGCACTGTCCGATACAGAACAATACAGTCACAATATTGTATATGCCCAGGGATGGGTAAGGGCAACAGAAGTTGCCATGATCCAGATATCAGACCGCATGACAAGAGCAAAAGAACTGGCCGTCCAGGGTGCCAATGATTCCCTAAATGCCGGAGACAGGCGGGCAATTGCTGCGGAAATTGAAACCATTCTGGAAGAGGTGGTGGCCCTCGGCAATTCAAGCCTGGGCGGGAGATATCTGTTCGGAGGCTCCAGGACCAGTGATTATGCCCCGGATGAAGCGCCTTTTATCCTGGACAGAGACGGAAACGTTACCTACCATGGCAACGGAGATGGTATTTCAGTCAGCACCGGTTCAGGTATTCACCTTGAAATCAATCTGAATGGAAATGACAGCCTGGTTCAGAGCGGGGTTTTTGAAACCCTGGATCTTCTGCACGACAGCCTCATGGCAGACAGCCAGTCAGACATAGAGGTCGCCATAGGGGATATAGACAGGGCATTTCAATATATCACCCAGCAGGTGGCCGAGCTAGGAGCCAGGGGAAACACCCTGGAAAACAATGCAGACATGCAGACACAATTCGAACTGACCAGCCGGGAGAGACTTTCGGACATAGAGGATACCGACCTGATCGAAGCCGCCGCTGAGCTGAAAATCCAGGAAACGAGCTATCAGGCCGCTCTTGCTTCAGCAAGCAAGGTAATGGGAATGAGCCTGGTCGACTTCCTGTAGACAGATACAAGGGTAATTCAATACGAGATAAACCGCAGGGTGCTGCAGATGCAGGGCGGCAGGGACGGAGCACACCATGGGCACTTCAGTCTACCGGGCCGCAGTGGAAGATCGGAGTACCCTATCAGCAGATACGGTACAGGCTGCCAGGGAGGGCGCAAATGCTGATTCTTACCAGGAAGGTAGGAGACAAGATCAGAATAGGCAATGACATCGAAATCTCCGTTCAGGACATCAAGGGGCGGCAGGTGCGGATCGGAATCAAGGCCCCCAGAGAACTCTCTGTTCTCAGAGATGAAGTATTCACACGAATAAGGGAAGAGAACATAAAGGCCGCGAGATCGCCTGTAGACATCGGCACTCTGGCAAGGCTCAACATGAACGGCGGGAAAAAGCCTTGAAATATGTCTGTCCGGCAATATGGACGGCCACTGAAAGGAAAACGTTCACAGGGATGAGACATGAATATTGAGACCACCCGTTTCGGCCCGATAACAATCGACCGGAACAAAATTCTGACAATGGAAAAAGGGATACCGGGATTCCCCGACGAAAGGAGATACGTGCTTCTGCCTCACCATGAAAATTCTCCTTTCTACTGGCTTCAGAGTATTGATAACGCCGAGCTGGCATTTGTAGTGGTCAGCCCGTTTTCATTCTGTTCTGACTACTCTTTTGAGATCCCCGAGCAAGTGCGGGAAGAATTGAAAATAGACACACCAGAACAGATAGATGTCCTAGTCCTGGTCACAATTTCGGCAGACAGGGAAAACAGCATAACGGCAAATCTCCTGGGGCCCTTGGTAATAAATATGGAAAAGCAGATTGGATGCCAGCTGGTCCTTGACCCGGGCCGGTACCCCCTACAATACCCGCTTTCCATCAACAGTAAAAAACAAAAAAAACGAGAGACCGAACACACGTCAGTCTGCCGGAACTTACGAGATTACAAGGCACTTCAGATATGAGCCAGAGAGCGGGCAGACGTACCCCTCCGGAAATTAAGTATCTGGCAACGCACCAGAGGCAGTCAGTACTTTTTGATCTCATCGAGTAGGCGGCGGGGCCACCCCCGCTGCCTCTCACACCACCGGGCATACGGTTCAGTACCACGGCGGTTCCTTACGTTAATGC
>DTYO01000266.1 GCA_012961845.1 Thermodesulfobacteriaceae bacterium | reverse complement strand
CTGTTCGGGCGTGGTGTTCTGGGCCTCATCCAAGATTATGAATGCATCGTTCAGGGTCCTCCCGCGCATGAAAGCAAGAGGAGCCACCTCAATCACTCCCTGTTCCAGCAGTCTCGATACCCTGTCGAATGAAAGCATGTCATAAAGTGCGTCGTATAGAGGCCGGAGATAGGGGTTTACCTTCTCAGCCAGGTCGCCTGGAAGAAAGCCGAGCCTTTCTCCGGCTTCCACGGCAGGCCTCACGAGAATGATCCTGGCTGCCTGTTCTGTCAGCAGGGCGGATACCGCCATGGCCATGGCCAGATATGTCTTGCCGGTTCCTGCAGGGCCTATACCGAACACTATGTCATTGTTTCGGATGGCTTCCAGGTAAAATTTCTGGGCCAGGCTCTTGGGGCTTATGGACCTTCTACCCGAATTGAGTGAAATTTTTTCCAGAAAGATTTCCTTCAGCCTTGCCCTGGGATCGGTCTTCAGAATGCGTACAGCAAACTCCACATCATTCGAACGGAGCCGGTAACCTTTCTCCAGCAGCCCGTACAGCTCTTCACATATCCGGTCTGCCAGTTTCACATCGTCGGCGCTGCCGGTGATGATTATTTCATTGCCCTTGACGTGTAAAGAAGCATTCAGTGCATCTTCGATGATTTTGAGATTTCTACTCCTGGCTCCGTACAGAGAAAGTGCGAGAGCATTGTCCTGAAAAATACGCTGAATGGTTAAGTGATTAACCTCCATGTTTTTCGGAAAATCCAAATTGTTTTTTTACCTCCGGTCAAATAAATCCTGTACTTCATGTACCCTCTGAGACCGTGGATGCGGTGCCTTATATGTCTTCCAGTACTCTGTCATAAAGTTTCCCTATCCCGTACTCCTTCCGCCTCTGGAACTTTTCCCAGGACGGACCTATGATCTGCATTTCAGGATACTGCTTCTGGACATCGCGGGCTATCTTCATTTCCATGGTGCATCCGGTGCTGTAGGTGGCATCCTTTCCGAGCCATTCAGGCGGAACTTTTTCTCCCATCAGTTCAAAGGCCTTTTCTATATCTTCAACGCTCTGAAATCTCCATATGTCGATGAGACCACTCCGCTGGACTATCTCCCACATGTACATGAGATCATCCGCATCCATGCCCGGTTCGAAATGTTCAGCCGGGTTTATTATAACAACACCGTCGAGTTTCTTCCTCAGATAGTCAACGAATACCTTGAGAATCTTTTTTGCAGTTTCAAGCTGCTGCGGGATACTTCCAACGATTGCGCTGTAAAACATTATGCTTTTTCCCTGGCGTTCCTGCATCTTGAGGTGATATATCAGGGCATCAGCCTTTTCTCTGAGATCTGTTTCTGAAAAACGTATGACATTTGGATGTCGTTGTTTGACTGAGATAGATATCCTGCCAGGCCCGGGCCTCGTAACGGCCACTATGTCTCTGGTGAACTGAAAGCTTGTTTCGGAAAGACAGGTGCAATCTCCATGGTTGCGGCTGATGACCAGGTCAGTTTCTTTAAACGCCCTGGCAAAGGTCACTGACGTGAGGAGGGGATTGAAGCGTTCCTGCGTGCCATCTGAAATGACAAACAGCATTTTATCGCTCTTCAGCCTGTCTAGCAGGTGATTTTTGGAGATATTCCTTTCGGTGATGATCTCGGCATCCGAGAAAGCCTCCTGCAGATACGGGCATTCAATAAGGTCCTTCAGGATGACGGCATCATAATAAAAGGCCTGTTTTACTGAAAAAATCACCTTTATGCCCATTTTGATCAGCAGACGTATGATCGCAAGGTCGAGAAGTACTTCGCCTGCTGAACTGCCCATCCACAACATGTAACGAACCTGTCCTGACATGATCCACTGCCTCAGTGTCTCCTTGAGCCATTCCCAGCCAGGATCTTTGACCGAGATCTGGAACATGGAATGGAGGCGTGTTTCGTCTATTGCTGCCTCATCGGTCCACAGGGCCGGATGCGCAGTCAGGGCCAGGAGCCTTTCAATCTGCAGGAAGAGGACCTGAAGCCTGATGTCTTCCAGCGACGTGTCCGGGCTCAGATGCAGTCCTTCCGGATTGTTGATCGCCCTTTCATATGCCTCGGAATTGAGCAGGCTGAAAACCCTCTGGTTTTTCTGTTCCTTGGCCGAAGCAAGCGGCCTGTCTATTTCACTGACTCTAACAAATATCTGAAGCAGCCGTTTTTCAAGCCTGGATGGCAGCATAACCATGGATGCCGTTTCATGCCTGAATTTTATTCTCAACAAACTACGAAGATATGCCTTCTTATATTCATCTTCTACCACGGAATCCATCAGCGGCTCTAGCCTCTCCCATATCCGCAGATATGCCAGGTTCAGAATATCTCCGCCTTTTTTGGCGATGATGGTCTGAAATATTTTGTCTGAACACGGATAGTATAAAGGATTGTCCTCAAGATAGACTATGAATTTCAGCTGTTCCGGAGAAGCCACTTCTCGGGGAAAGACCTCGAAAGCCAAGTGATTTTCAGTAAAAAAGTTGGTGATCCATGCATGTTTCTCAGGATCCATGCCGGACAGGGAGACTGGATTGCGATCCATGGACTCTCAGCGCCTGCGTCAGAATATCTTTTTCTTGAAAAAAATATACACCACTGTACCGGACAGCAGAAAAGTCATGCCCATGGTTATTGCAAAGGCGTGGGGTGAGTTTTGAAAAGGCAACTCAATATTCATGCCGTATATGCTCGCCACAAGATTGGGCAGCATGAGCACGATAGTCACGGAAGTAAGGAACTTCATTATTATATTCAGGTTGTTGGATATGACAGATGCATAGGCATCCATGAGGCCGCTTAAAATGTCGCTGAATATCTTGGCCATCTCTATGGCCTGCTGGTTTTCGATCTGTGCATCTTCCAGGACATCTTCATCGTCTTCCTCAATGGGCAGGTATCTCCCGCTCTGCAGGCGGGCCATAACCAGATCATTGGCCTTCAGGCTGGTGTTGAAATAGACAAGACTCTTTTCTATATTCAGCAGTTTGATCAACTCTCTGTTCCGAACAGACTTGTGAAGTTCTTCTTCGTATTCCTGAATAAGTCGATCCATAAGCCTGAGGGTTCTCAGATAGTCGTTCGCCACCCTGAGAAACAGGTGGAAAATGAATCTGACATTTGTCTGGAATATTCTCTCCGGCCTTCTGCCTTCCAAGAGTCCCTGTATGGCAAACGTCTCTTTGAGGCATACGGTGATCACGGTATCGCCTTTTACTATGATACCAAGGGGAATGGTCTCGTAAGTGGTCATGTCATTTTCTCGACGCATGTCCGGGACCTTAATGACTATAAGCATCTGGCCTTCATCGCGTTCTACCCGGGAGGTCTCTTCTTCATCCAGAGGATATCTCAGAAATTCAGGCAGGATCTTGAGTTCCTTTTCGACCCGATCCAGTTCTTCAGGTGTAGGATTGACGAGATTAATCCAAATACCCTGGTTGAATTCGGTGCAGAGTTCTACACCGTTGATATATGGCCGGAAAATGCTGAGCAAGCTGGCACCCCAAAAAATGTCTGAGTTCTTTACCGGAGACTCCGTCAAGAAATTTGAATCAGTTTCAGAAAAACAGAACCTTATTCTTTTACCAACTTGTAAGGGGATGAGTCAAGAGCAGAATAGCAGAGAGCCGTTTGCGCACTGGACATGGGATGGTGCGGCAATGGTGGAGCAGCCATTTCCTGACTGTGAACGGGATGCAGCATTCCGGCCGCATGAAGCCGGGTACGACGGCTGTGTTGCACAGAGGAAAATCTGATGGGCAGGACGGGCTCAGGCCCGGCAATGTTCTGCGTAAACAGATCGGCTTTCAGGTCCTTTTTCTCTCAGCAGCATGGAAATGATGCTTCCTGCCACATGACGCAGCGGGACCACCCTGTCTATGCAGCCTGTCTTGATGGCTTCCTTGGGCATGCCGAAAACTACAGAAGTCTTTTCGTCCTGGGCGATGGTCAATGCTCCTGCCTTTTTCATGCTGATTATTCCCCTGGCACCGTCGTTACCCATTCCCGTGAGAATTATTCCCACCGCATTCCCGCCTGCATACCTGGCTACGGAGTCGAAAAGTACGTCAACTGCCGGCCTCTGATGACAGACCATCGGGCCTTCTGTAATTTTTACTTTATAGCCGCCTGGATGAGATCTGAGAATCATGTGGTAGTTGCCAGGGGCAAGAAGGGCAGTTCCAGGCCGGACCAGATCGCCGTCTTCAGCTTCCTTGACGCGGACTCTGCTCAGGACGTTCAGACGTTCTGCAAACGAATGGGTAAAGCCGGCCGGCATATGCTGAACCATCACTATGCCAGGTGAGTTG
>DTYO01000265.1 GCA_012961845.1 Thermodesulfobacteriaceae bacterium | reverse complement strand
TTTTGGGAGCCAGAGCTGTCTTTGAGACTGCTCAATACATGCTTGACCCACGTACCTGTAAAAAAATGCTGAGTTTGGTTAAGAACCACTAAATCTTAAAATCGTATCCGGTCACACATCACATCACTGCTGTGTAGTCCGGCAATCGGAGTATGGAAAAAGTACACCTTCATGCACTCAGCTCTGGGCGATGCATCTGCAGCCTCCTGCACGGCAGGGCTGCAGATTGTGCAAGGCATGCCTGATCAACCATTGATGAGCTGCGTGCCTTCACGTACGGAGTCACCTGAGCCGGAAGAAACAGCGAATTTATCTGCCAGACCACTGCCTGTCCAGCCTGCCTCTCTGATCTGGCGTACAAACAATTCAGCAACATCCCATTTGTTGAGCGGACTGATGATATAATAACCATCGACAATTTTCGATATATCTTCCACCAGTCTGCCGGTAATTTCGAGTGCGGCTTTTTTCTGGTCGGCCACTTTATCATATCGCCACAATTTTTTCCTTATTTCCCCGGGAATTGAAATTCCCGGCACTTCATTGTGGAGAAAATCGGCATTCCTTGCCGAGATCAATGGAAAAATTCCTGGAAAAATCAGAAGTCCCAGATGCTTGGTCTTATCTGCCATTTCTTCTACTGCACTTCTGTCGAAAAGGGGCTGAGTCATGACAAAATGGGCACCTTGGGCCGCTTTGCGTTCCAGCCGCCTGATCTGCAGATCTGGATTTTTGGGACGATAACTGAATGCCACTCCAATGGAAAAATTGGTTTTCCGCCCCATTGGCGAACCTGCAAAATTGAATCCCCTGTTAAACTGATCTATCATCCTCACGAGACCAAGAGAATTTACATCGAACACCCCGGAAACCCCAGGCTGGTCACTCGATGTTGCAGGGTCACCTGTAACAGCAAGTATGGCCTCCAGGCCCAGATGATATGCCCCTGTTATCTGGGTCTGAAGCCCGAGTACATTCCTGTCCCTGCAGGTAAGATGCAGCACCGTCTGGATGCCGATCTCCTTTTTTAACATGTGCGCAAGTGAGAGATTGTCGGACCTCAGAACAGCCAGCGGATTCTCAGCAAGAGTAATGGCATCCGCACCTGCCGCGGAGAGAGCCATGGCACCTGAGATTATGCGACTCAGATCCAGATGCGACGGAGGGTCCAGTTCTACCAGCACGGGCACCCGGCCGGGAACAAAACTTTCCAGCAGCCCCCCCTTGCCTTTGAATTTTTCTCTGGGCTCCTCGGCCGACACCGTCTGCCTGGTTCCTGATATCACTGAAACCGACCGCGGCCGCTTGAGGTGAAGACGCTCTCTGAATGCATGAATGTGGGAAGGTGTAGTACCGCAGCAGCCGCCCAGAAGGCGCACTCCCTGTTTGACCATTTCAGACAGCTTATCCGCCATATAGGCGGGAGGAGTGGAATACACCATACGGTGCTCCACGACCTCCGGGATACCCGCGTTCGGAAAAGCCGACAGAGGCACTCTTTCCTTCAGGACCGAAAGCCTGTCTATGGCGGACAGCATGGCCCTGACTCCGCGGCCGCAGTTGGTGCCAACCACGGAGGCCCCTGCCTCCAGAGACTTTTCGGCACATAAGAGGGCATCATTCCCCACTGCCGTCCGGCCCCTGGCCGGATAGGTCATCTGGGCCACCACGGGTATGTAGTCTGCCAGTTTCCCGGCTGTTTTTATACAGATGATGAGTTCATCCAGATATGTAAAAGTCTCCAGCATAAACACCTGGATCCCACCTTCAAGGAGAGCCGTCATCTGCTCTCTGAAGATTTCCTCAACTGTACTGTTGTCGACCTCCTCCCCTTCCAAGGGAAACTTTATTCCAGTCGGCCCCACAGAACCTGCAACAAATATGTCGGTACCAGCGGCTCTGGAGGCAAGTTCAGCCCCCTTTCTGTTTATCTCGGCCACTCTGTGAGCCTGGCCTATCCTGTGAAGTTTGTAACGGTTTGCACCGAATGTATTCGTTTCAATCAGTTCGCTGCCAGCTCGGATATATTCTTCATGGACTGAATAGACCAGATCAGGATCGGACAGATTCAGCAGGTCCGTATTTGTGCCGAGGTCAATCCCCTTCTCATAGAGAAAAGTACCGATGGCGCCATCCCCGAGAAGCACCTTTTCATTCAAACGCTCCAAGAATTGTGTTTTCATAGTTTTTCAATTCTAAAACAGTATTTCAAACCCGGATCAGTGCAGTATGCAATCATATTATCGTGTTAGGACCGCCTGTCCAGCAGTTTTTCAAATGCTGTCACATTGAGAAAAACCAAAAACGCCTTGTAGGCTTCAGTATCGGATGCCAATGCTGCGTTGTCAGGCATCTGAAGTATAATGAGTACGTCGGCATGCCTTCCGCCCTGTCTATTGCCCAACATATTGAATTCAGGTATCATTTAATGATGTAGCTATAACAAAGAAAAGCAGGAAACCAAGGCAGACAATGCCTGATATCTGTCCGGAATGAAGATTCTGCTTTGAGGCGGGGGAATTGCAAAAAACAGCGCAAGACTCTGCACATTTCCGACGATGCGGTCAGGCATTAACCAGGATTATACAGCTCGCAAGTTTGCTGAAGATGCAAGGCATCAAGGGCGCAGGCATACTCAGACATCCCAAACCCTTGATAACGTAGCAGGTTCAGTAAAATTGCGAGCACCTTGCGGCCTCAACTGCTGAACATTTCCACCAGTTTTGAAAGCATATTCTGGGTAAAAAATATAGCCTTAAACGCATAATTTCATGCAATTATTTTAAAAATTATTTTGTCCGGCGGTTGAAGTGCAGAATCTGAGATTAATTCTTCAGCCTGACGACCTGACCGGTCAAACAGACCATCTGCTGACAGGCAACTACCGGCTATTCTTGAGCAGATCAACAAGCATACTGTCAGCTATCTTGTCAGCATCTATCTTGTATGTGCCTTGTTGTATCTGCTTTTTCAGCGCTTCCACCCTGGCCGTCCTTTCATGATCAGACATTTTCAAGGCTTCCCTGACCTTTTCAATAACTCGGGCCTCCGAAGAGAGTTCCACCTGCACCGAACTGCAGGTGTTCCTGTCTGCTGACCCCGTCTCTTCAGACCGGCGCTCTTCTTCAGGATGAGAAGCACCTGTTTCGACAGTGGGATCTTGCGACTTCAGGACCTTGTTGTTCCCATATATTTTCATTTTGGTATGGCTACCCGACAAATTCCGGCAAATTGACCTGTGACCGGTTACAACATTTTATTATATTAGAAAATGAGGCATCCTGTATAATATACATCACTTGTTATCCCATAAGCAAATTAAATGCCCCGGAATTCATTCAACAGAGTGGTTATTCTAGATTATTTGCCTGCCTGGTGCCCTTTTTCAGGCAAATAAATATTTTCAGGAAAATGATTTCCACAATGGCTGAAAAATGTTTCAGCTGGAACAACATGTACATATACTATATTCCGGCATTGAAACATATTTCTTCTTGATCGATCTGCCATAATGTCTGAAAATAATCATGCAGGATAGTTTGTCTGCAGGGTTTATCCTTCACATTGCCGTTGTTCACTGTCATGGGGATGACGGCACCCGGGCCTTGTAGAAACTACAGAATGTGCCATGGCAACGGTTTTTGTATCTTTCCATTCATTTTTTTCAAGGAGGGACTATATGTCGAAGGCTGTTTACAAAATCATCGAAATCGTGGGCACCAGTGAGGTCTCATGGGAAGACGCAGCAAAAAACGCAGTCGAAACTGCGGCCAAGTCTGTAAAAGACCTCAGGGTTGGCGAAATAACGAAACTGGACATGAGAATCAAAAAGGGCAAGGTTGTTGCTTACCGGGCCAGGGTCAGCGTTTCCTTCAAATATCACCAGAAATAATCATCCCTTGTTTTCGCTTCAATATCGACTGCCTCCTCCTGTCACATCTGCAGTGTGGCAGGGGGGGGTTGCCTGTCATGGATTCATGCCCTAAAATCTCCTGATTCCTGAACCTGATATCCTGCAGGTTTTTTTAACACTATTATCATCCAGGGGAGGTTAAGAGATGAACGAAAAATCCAGCGTGATCAGTCCTGACAAAATAATAACCGATGACTTTCTCCGCGAGCTTTTTCCGGAATGGAAAGCCGACCAGTTCTTTGAAGCCCTGTACGGCGGATGCGAAGAAGGAGCTTTTGATATCTGTCTGGCCTGCCGGGAATTTGCAGCAGCCGCCGGTGAGCTTGCTCTGGAATTCCGTCTGACGGAAAGACCCGGCAAATGCCTGGCCTGCAGCCTCACTTATGGGCTGCCGCCGGTTTTCCAGAGACATCCTGTCATCAACCTCAAGGGAATAATCCATGCCATAGAAGAAAAACTGTCTCCATGCTGGGAGCTGAAAAAATGGTCCCTTGGTCAGACCCGGACTGCCTCTCCAAAATTAAGCACCATTCCTCTGATTCTGACTCTCGAAAAAAAATGACGGAAAGACCGCGCCTGCCATGACTGCCCTGTAATGATCTGATTACAGGGCAGCATGCCAAAAGGTGCGGAATCAGTCCTTTCCCCTCATTTCCTGTACGTTCTTGACAACGGAAAATCCTGTCCTTAGCTTCAAACGAAAGGAACCATGCAATATCTTTTGCAATTTTCCATTGTTTATACAGAACTGCCCGTCTTTCGGACAGGAAAAATGGTACCTCTAAAAATCAGGGATTTTGTTCCGCAATAAGGTGCACAAGAAAAATAACATCGGACATCTTGGTGATATTTCGAGGATTATTTTTTTAAGTAAAACTCAGTTGCCGGGCAAAAGAACAACTTTTATTGGCGCCCACAAATTGATTTCTGGAAAGGATTACAAGACATGCAATTGGACAAATTTACCGTAAAATCACAGGAAGCACTTCAGGAGGCCCAGAAGCTGGCCCAGAGCAGAGGACACCAGCAGATAGAGCCTGAACACCTTCTGACAGCCCTATTTGCCCAGCCTGACGATATCGTGCCCTCAGTCATTAAAAAAATGGGAGCTGATGCCGCCGCGATCAAGGCAGACCTGGACCAGGCCCTTGTGAAGTTTCCCCAGGTCAGCGGGGCTGGCATGCAGATCTACATGTCGTCTGATCTGAACCAGGCTCTGGAAAAATCCTTCAATATTGCAGAGGAAATGAAGGATGAATATGTAAGCCAGGAGCATCTGCTCCTGGCAATTCTTGAGACCAGAGAAACCAGAGCTGCCCGTATCCTCATGCAGCACGGAGTAAACAGGGAGTCATTTCTAAAGGCCCTTGCAGCCATCAGGGGCAGCCAGAGAATCACCGACCCCAATCCGGAAGAAAAATATCAGGCCCTGGAAAAATACGGCAGGGATCTCACAGCTCTTGCAAGATCTGGCAAGATAGATCCTATAATCGGACGGGATGATGAGATACGCAGAATCCTGCAGGTTCTCTCCAGGAGAACCAAGAACAATCCGGTCCTGATCGGTGAACCCGGAGTCGGCAAAACCGCCATAGTCGAGGGCCTGGCACAGCGAATTGTGTCTGGAGACATACCCGAGACTCTCAAAGACAAACGCATAGTAGCCCTGGACATGGGCGCCCTGATCGCCGGAGCCAAATACAGGGGTGAATTCGAGGACAGGCTGAAGGCAGTTCTCAAGGAAGTCTCTGAAAGGGAAGGAGAAGTGGTTCTCTTTATTGATGAACTCCACACTCTTGTGGGCGCAGGGGCCACCCAGGGGGCCATGGATGCGTCCAACATGCTGAAACCGGCTCTTGCGAGGGGTGAACTCCACTGCATCGGCGCCACCACAATAGATGAATACCGGAAATACATAGAGAAGGATCCCGCTCTGGAAAGGCGATTCCGGCCTGTGATGGTAGAAGAACCAACGGTTGAAGACACCATAGCCATACTCCGCGGGCTCAAGGAAAAATACGAGGTTCATCATGGTGTACGCATAAAGGACTCGGCCATAGTGTCAGCAGCCACCCTGTCCAACCGGTATATAACGGACCGTTTTCTGCCGGACAAGGCCATTGACCTGATAGACGAATCTGCAGCCAAGCTGCGCATAGAGATCGACAGCCTTCCTTCGGACATAGACGAACTGGAGAGACGCCGCATTCAGCTGGAAATTGAAAAGGAGGCCTTGAAAAAGGAGACCGATCCCGCATCCAGCGAGAGGCTCGCAAAGATTGAACAGGAGCTCGCCGACCTGAGAGAAAAGAGTGATGTTCTCAAGGCCAGGTGGCAGCAGGAAAAAGAAATCATACAGAAAATCAGGGGTCTAAAAGAGAGAATCGATCAGCTGAAGATAGAAGCCGAACAGTACCAGCGAAACGGTGACCTGAATCAGGTTGCCGAAATTCTGTATGGCCAGGTCCCCACTCTTGAAAAAGAACTGGAAGCCGAACAGGAAAAGATCCGGCAGCTTCAGGAAGATGGAGCCTCCATGCTGAAAGAGGAAGTAAGCGCCGAAGACATTGCTTCCATAATATCCAAATGGACCGGGATCCCTGTGAGCAAGCTTATTGAGGGTGAAAGGGAAAAGCTGGTCCATATGGAAGACCGCCTGGGAGACAGGGTTATAGGCCAGGAGAGAGCAATCAATGCGGTTTCCAATGCAGTACGCAGGGCGAGAGCCGGTCTTCAGGACCCGAACCGCCCGATAGGATCCTTCATTTTCCTGGGACCTACAGGTGTGGGCAAGACCGAGCTCACCAGGGCTCTGGCGGAATTCATGTTCGATACCGAGCAGGCCATGATAAGGATCGACATGAGCGAATACATGGAGAGACACGCCGTGGCCAGACTCATAGGCGCACCTCCAGGATATGTCGGATACGAAGAGGGCGGATACCTCACGGAGGCTGTGAGGCGAAGGCCCTATTCAGTCATATTGTTCGATGAGATAGAAAAGGCTCATTCCGATGTATTCAACATTCTGTTGCAGATCCTGGAAGACGGACGCCTGACAGACGGCAAAGGACGCACCGTCGACTTCCGGAACACCATAATCATCATGACCTCGAACATAGGCAGCGATGTCATCCAGGAGATCTCGGATCAGCTCGAAATGGAGCGCAGGGTAATGGAAATTCTAAAACACCATTTCAAACCCGAATTCCTGAACAGGGTGGACGAAATCATCATATTTCATGCCCTGAGTAGGGACCATCTGAGAGCTATCGTGGAAATACAGTTCCGCTACCTTAAAAACAGGATGGAGGAGCACAGTTTCGAGATCGAAGCCACTGACAGACTCAAAGGCTGGATCGCAGAAGTGGGTTACGCCCCCCACTACGGAGCCCGACCGCTAAAGAGAGCTATACAGCGCTATATCGAAGACCCTCTGGCACTTGAGATCCTTGAGGGCAGATTCGTCGAAGGGGATACGATCATAGTTGACATCGACGAGAACAGACATGTGGTTTTTGAAAAAAAACCATGAATCATCCAGCCGGTTCGTCATAACCAGGGAATCCCCTGGTTATGACGAACCATTTAGGTCCCCATGGGTCGTTTTCACACCCCCCTGGTTTTTCTAGGCCTATTTCTTCCGTACATTGCAACCTTTAAGCAAAAGGCTGTTTTTTTGAGGCAGCCACCTCCTGAATCAGGGACTGATTCTGCCTGGTCAGCCCGTAAACCACCCGGTCAGCGTGTCGGCTATCATCTGAGCCTGCTTCTGATTGGAAATGTTGAACTTGCTCTGCTGCCGGTAATGACCTCCGGATTTCCGGTAACGCCTGATGGTGACTTTCGACGGGCCGTAATCGCCGGTCTTCCGGTCCAGATCCTGGTATTTGAACATGATGGTGGTCCAAGCGCCTCTGCTCAGGATCTTCTTATCCAGCTCCTTTACGACTTGTTCACCGGATTCATTCTCATAGTTAATGGTTATATCATCTATATTTTCTACCATCTATTTTCCTTTTCTTTTTTTCTTTACAGGATTGATCCCCAGTTCCTCCCGCAGAAATATTTCTACAGGATTCTCCCTCTTCTTCCTGGTGAGCTTCATTCCGTGCTTACCCAATTCCGAAACTATTTTCGACACTTGAAACCGGCTTATGCCGAGTTGTTCAGAGATTTCAACTACAGTCATTTCCGCATAATTTTCGACTACAAACCTGACGTCGTCCTTAGTATACGGCCTGCTCTTTTTTGCCATTTTATATAATCCTTTCGGTCGATGATCCAGTACCCGTCGGGACATGTCTTTTTTGTCCGGTCCATCTGCGACCAAATATTATACCTGAAATATCAGATCAATGTCTGGCCCATTTTTTTTCTGACCTCAGACTGACATTTTCATCTGTGAAAAGGCACCTAATAAGGCCGGTATGACCAGCTGAATATATGGTCCCATGCCTTATCAAGTAATCATTGGTAAGGACTGTGGCTGGTGACCAATCCTGCAGTAAAAATACCGGCCTCGAATCCTGCATTACGCTTCTTCCTGCATACACAGGAGGCTGACGACATCAGGCACACCCGAAAGCCCTGCCGGTGCAACACAGTCATGGGGCAATAGAACAATTTTCAGAAGCAGCCGGAAGTCAGATAGCAAGTATTTTTCTGGTATAATGCCTTATCCTTGAGAAAAAAACAACTTTTGACTTAAGTCAATGCAAATATGTTCCATTGGTTCTATTATTAATAATGTCAGGAAATACACCCGTGGAGAAGAACCAGTGAAGTGGACAGAAGAAGCAGAAAATGCCATCGGGAAAGTACCTTTTTTCGTCCGTAAAATAGTCAGAAAAAAGGTGGAAGAAGAGGCCAGGCAGGCAGAAGCCCGCACTGTGACAATCCGTCACGTCCGTACCAGTCAGCAGCGATTTCTCCGCAACATGGAAGACGAGATCCAGGGATACAGGGTTGAAACCTGCTTCGGACCGCAAGGCTGCAGGAACAGGGCGGCTGCCGATGACGACCTGGCGGATAAAATTGACAAAATCCTCGCATCCCGTAACCTCAAACGGTTTCTCAGGGAAACAATTCCCGGCAAGATCAAGATGCATCACGAATTCAGGATCTCTATTTCAGACTGCCCCAATGCATGTTCACGTCCACAGATTGTAGATCTGGGCCTCTTGGGAGCATGCAGGCCCGAGGTCACAGGCGAGCAGTGCAGCGAATGCGGAGCCTGCGCCAGTGCATGTGCAGAAGACGCGGTATCATTTCCTGACATAAGCAGGAGCGCCGTACCTGTAATCGACAGGGCCGGGTGCCTGCAGTGCGGTCAGTGTGCAACAGTCTGTCCCACCGGCACCATAATCCACGGGAAACGAGGTTACCGGATCCTGGTCGGCGGGAAACTCGGCCGCCATCCCAGACTCGGCATGGAACTTCCTGAAATATATTCCAGCAGTGATGTCCTGGACATTGTGGAAAGATGTATAGATCATTTTATGCTTCACAACCGGCAAGGAGAACGATTCGGAGACATCCTCGCCCGGACAGGCATGAATTTCTTATTCTAATAACAGTACGATTTCACGCATGGTGCAGGTCTTTCTGAAGACGGCATACGTGCAAAGCAGACCAGCATAAAAGGAGAAAGCAAATGTTTTGTTATCAATGTGAGCAGACAGCCAAAGGTTCCGGTTGTACATCGATCGGAGTTTGCGGAAAGCAACCGGAAGTGGCAGCCCTTCAAGATCTTATGATTTATGCCCTCAAAGGGCTTTCACAGGTTGCAGTAGAAGGACGCAAAGTTGGTATCAGCAACCGGGATGTCAATGTATTCACCTGTGAGGGCACGTTTTCCACATTGACCAATGTGGATTTCGACGCTGAGAGATTCGTTGATCTCATCAACCGGTGTGTTAAGCTCCGGGAGTCTCTCAAGGAAGAGGTCAGGGCGGCCGGCGGTAAAGTCGATTTTTCGGATAGTCCCGCTGTGTTCCAGCCTGCCGGCACCCTTGACGGCATGATCAAGCAGGGTGAGGAACACGGCGTCAAATCCAATGGCGGCATTGACCCTGACATCCTCTCTCTCCGGGAGACGCTCATCTACGGACTCAAGGGTGTGGCAGCCTATGCAGATCATGCCCAGATCCTGGGGCAGGAAGACGAAAAGGTCTATGCCTTCATTCATGAAGGTCTTGCTGCCACCCTGAACAAGGATCTGGCACTGGAAGACTGGGTAGGGCTCGTCATAAAATGCGGGGAAATTAATCTCCGGACCATGGAACTTCTTGATGCCGGCAATACCGGTAAATACGGCCACCCGGTGCCTACTGAAGTACCCCTTGGGGCCAAAAGTGGAAAGGCCATCCTGGTCTCAGGCCATGACCTGAGAGACCTGGAACTGCTGCTCAAGCAGACCGAAGGCAAGGGTATAAACGTATATACCCATGGAGAAATGCTCCCCTGCCACGGTTATCCGGAGCTGAAAAAACATTCCCACTTCTACGGGCACTATGGAACGGCATGGCAGAATCAGGCCAGGGAATTTGCAGAGTTTCCTGGGCCGATCCTGATGACCACCAACTGTATCCAGAAACCGAAAGAATCCTACAAGGCCAACATCTACACAACCGGACTGGTAGGGTGGCCAGGAGTAACCCACATAGCAGACAAGGATTACACACAGATCATTGACAAGGCCTTGGAGATGCCCGGTTTTGCCAAGGATACCGACAAGGGTACGGTGATGGTAGGTTTTGGCAGGAATACTGTTCTGTCTGTTGCAGACAAAATCATCGAAGCAGTAAAAAACGGCGACATCAAACATTTCTTCCTGGTAGCCGGATGTGACGGCGCAAAACCTGGGAGGAACTACTATACCAAGTTCGTCGAACAGGTACCGGAAGACTGCGTGGTACTGACACTGGGCTGCGGGAAGTTCAGGTTCTTTGACAAGAAGCTGGGTGATATAGGCGGCATTCCCAGGCTTCTGGATATCGGCCAGTGCAATGATGCCTACTCGGCCATCCAGATAGCCGTGGCACTTGCAGACGCCTTCAAATGCGGGGTGAACGACCTGCCTCTTTCCATGATCCTGTCGTGGTACGAGCAGAAGGCGGTTGCCATACTTCTGACCCTGTTTCACCTTGGGATCAAAGATATGCGATTGGGACCCAGCCTTCCGGCGTTTATTACTCCCAATGTACTGGATGTTCTGGTCAAAAACTACAACATCAAGCCCATAACCACACCGGAAGAAGACCTGAAGGCAATACTGGGATAAAAAACATCCATCCTCCTCCCCTGACCGCATCCCTGTGCCTCTCTGTTAAGGGGGGGCACGGGGACTAATCAGGCGAATCCGGACGGCAGGAGTCTGAACCCGCACAGCGGACACACCGGATACACCTGTAAGACAGTAGGTTGCGCCAGGCAGATTCTGTTCAACCCTGTGCCGAGCCAATAAAACAGAGAGCAGACAAGATCATGAAATGCCCAGGACAGGACAGCCGCTACTGGAAGCCGGGAGCCATCTTTGAAGTTAGATGCCCAGGATGTGGACACGATGTAGAATTTTTCAAGGACGACACTTGGAGGAGATGTCCGGAGTGCGGCGAGCGAATCTCCAATCCGGAAATGGACTTCGGCTGTGCAGCCCACTGCCCTTATGCCGAACAGTGTATCGGCTCTCTGCCTCCCGAGCTGGCAGCCAAGAAGAAAGACACCTTCAAGGATCAGGTGGCCATCAGGGCAAAACGATATCTGGGTACTGATTTCAAGCAGATAGGGAAGGCCGGAAGACTGGCCCGCCACGCTGAAGCCATTTCAATAGACAAAGGCAGGAGCGATACAGCCGCCGTCGTTACAGCATCGTATTTCATACCTGTGGTGGAATCTGCATCCGACCTCGAAACCGGCCTTGAGACAGTCAGAGAGATCCTGCAGGAAATCGATGCCGTACCGGAACTGATCGAAGAAGTATGCAGACTGATTTCGGCAGTAGAGAGACCTCCGGAGGCGGAACCTGAAGGTGATCCCAACCTGGAAATCATCCGGGAGGCAAGACTGCTTTCGGAAGAACACCGGGACTGAACCCGGCGCCTTCATCATAAAACAGCTTCCGTTCAGGAAGGCCGTACAATGTTAATCCCGGATTATTCGCTTCAAAAACCAAACAAATGCTAATTAACTAAAATTACAATAGGTTACATAAAATATGGAGGATCAAGAAATGCATCAAAAAGGTGCAACGAATTCAAGGAAAAAGTGTTAGGCATTTGAAGTTGCAAGGGAGAGCGCGATTTCAGCAAACCTGCTGCATTGTCAGGGAGTTGAAGTATCAAAATACGTCTGCGTCCCCTGCGCTTTACAACTTCGGCAAACTCGCGAACC
>DTYO01000264.1 GCA_012961845.1 Thermodesulfobacteriaceae bacterium | reverse complement strand
TCCTTGACGCGGACTCTGCTCAGGACGTTCAGACGTTCTGCAAACGAATGGGTAAAGCCGGCCGGCATATGCTGAACCATCACTATGCCAGGTGAGTTGACCGGTATGGCCGTAATGACCTGTGTGAGCGCATCGGTTCCGCCTGTGCTGGCCCCTATGGCTATGATCTTGTGGGCAACACGGAAGAGCCTGTCGTTTGATTCCGGCATGCTGGAGGGGGACGGCGGTGCGGTTTTACGTTTCAGGTTTGCCTTTACGTCAACTCTGGCTGCGGCTCTGATCTTGTGGGCTAGCTGGAGTCTAAGGTCGCTGGAGGTATAGGAACCGTCCGGTTTGGCAAGTACGTCCACGGCACCTGTCTCCACGGCTTCCATGGCCAGTCCGCTGTTGTTCCTGGTAAATGAACTTATGATTATCACTGGAACAGGGAAATACTTCATGAGTTTGCGCAAAAAAGTGAGTCCGTCCATGCGGGGCATCTGTATGTCCAGAAGGATCACATCAGGTTCTTCCCGGACAATCAGGTCCCTTGCCACGTATGGATCCGGAACTGCAGCGACCACTTCCATGTCGGGTTCCCCCCCAAGCATGACAGTGAAGATTTTACGTATGACCGGAGAGTCGTCCACAATGAGGATGCGGATTTTTTTCTTCTGCCGATTTTTCAGTCCTGGTATTGAATTCATCTGATACTCAACAGCTCTTCCGCGGCCTGAAACTGTATCCACAGTTCCGCCAGACAGTCATCCAGTCCGCCTTCGGTAATGCCGCACGTGGAAAACAGTTCTTCCGGGCCTGTGTAAGTCATTCCGTCTATTCCGGTACCGATCCCCAGGAGTATGCTCATGAGGTCACTAAGGGCCACCATGGCTGCAAGATCGTTCTGGAGATATTTTGCCGGTTCGTGATGAATCCTGACACTCTCCACTATCTGCTCTGGGAAACCCCATTTTCCCAGTATTTTGGCCCCTATCTGGGCATGGTCCATTCCCAGCACCTCTTTTTCGGCCTCAGGAAAGGAAATATTCTCCCTGTTGACCAGTTCGATTATTTTCCGGAATTCATCACGGACGAAGGTGTGGAGAATGATCTTTCCTATATCGTGCAACAGGGCTGCAGTAAACAGAAAAGGAGAATCCTGCCGGTTCATGTCGGTGATGACGCTGGACGCCACTGCGGATCCGACTGCATGGAGCCACAGTTCGTTGTCCTTGAGGTTATAACCGGACAGCTCGCGTTTCATGAACTGTCCGCTGCAGCTTGTCACTATGATGCTCATCAGCTTAGAGTGACCCAGAAGTGAGACAGCGGTATTGAGAGAGGACACCTGCCTTGGCAGGCCGAACTGCACAGAGTTGCTGAGGCGCAGGATGTTGGCAGTCATGCCCTGATCGAAGCGCAGGGTTTCCACCAGTTTTTCAACAGTGGTCTCCGGATCGGCCAGCAGTTTCAGTATGCGCTGCGCAACCTTAGGGAAAGGCGGAAGGATTTCTGCCGCCCTGTATATTTCAGAGAGCCTGGTCATAGATAAACTTCTCGTCTTCCTGATATTTTCAGCCGTACAGTTCCTGTTCGGGCATTCATTATTACGGTTCTGTTCAGGTTGCCCCCCACATGTTCACCGGCGATCTTGATGTTGTTTCTTACAAAGAGCTTCCGGAGAATTACATAATTCCTCTCTCCCACATTGAAGAATCCCCTGCTGTCCATTATGTTGGCGCCGCCGGCCACTTTCACGATCAGACGTTCTTTTCTGGCTCCGAAGGCGTATGCCTTTCTAAACAGCAGCGGGATACCGGTATCCCCGAACATGCAGGGATTATCCCTGGCTTTAATCTGATTGAGGCTGGATTTGGGGAGCATGTAATGGAGCAGCCCTGACACTTTCACGTACGGATCATAGATGGATACAGCGATACATGACCCTAGGGAATAAGTAACCAGGATCGAATCGGGATCGTTCGATATCTGCATGTCTGCAATATTTATTACTACGGATTTCAAGAGTTTGTCTCTTTATTTCTGATAGACTGTAGGACATACATATCTGTAATTGTGCCTGATGCCGGTGAGGCTTTCCGAGTGGCCTATGAACAGGTAGCCTCCGTCCCTTAGGTGTCTGTAAAATTGGTTTATCAGCCGCTCCTGGGTAGACTTGTCAAAATATATCATTACGTTCCGGCAGAAGATCACGTCGATGGGCTCACGCCATGGGAAAGCTTCCATCAGGTTCAGCCTGCTGAAACAGACATGCTGCCTGATTTCTCTCTTTACCCGGACGAACCCTGATGCCCTGTTTATCCCCTTCTTAAAGAATTTTTTCAGCAGAGGGGGCGGTACAGTGGAGATCCTGTCATGCTCGTAAATACCTTTCTCAGCCTTTGCCAGCACGTCCGTACAGAGATCTGTGGCCGAAATGGAAAGTCTCCATACAGATGAAAAGAATCCTGTATCCAGAAGGGTCATGGCTATTGAATACGGTTCTTCACCGCTAGAACATCCGGCACTCCATATGCGTATGGTGCGGTCGGTATCTCTGCGTCTGCGTATCATGATATCCGGCATGGCCTTCCGGGTGAGAAAATCCAGGTGTTTGGATTCCCGGAAAAAACTGGTAAGATTGGTCGTAATGGCATCCAGCAGGTCGGACAATTCCGCACCGCTGGCGTCCATGGATACAACCTTATGATATTCTCTGAAGTTCCTGAGCCCTTTCCGTCTGAGTATCTTGGTGAGCCTGGCTTTCAGCAGTTCTATCTTGTCTTCCGAGAGAGCTATGCCGGCACGCTGCTTGATTAGATCACGGAAGAGCTGGAACTCGTGGCTGGAAAGCAGGATCTTCTCACGGTTTCTGGTGGATGGATTAATTGTCCGCTTGCCGTGCCGGCTCCGCTCCTCCTGACATCTGCCTGCTGCTCCACCCGACATGCTAAAAGTCGGTGAAGTCCTTGTCTGCATCATCATCAAAGGGGATGACACTCGCTGAATATGTCCCTGCGCTGCTGCTGCCATGACTGCCGGCTCGGCTTTTCACTGTTTCCTGTTGCGGGGATTTTCCGGTAATGGGTGCCGGCTTGACTGACGTTCCGGAAAATGATGCACCGCCGCTGTTTTCCGGAGTCAACCCTTCTTTTTTTGTCCTGCCTACAAGCTCGGTAAGCTGGATGACGGTGGAGGAAAGTAATGAAGCTTGGGCATTCAGTTCTTCGCTGGCAGATGCCGTTTCTTCGGCTGTGGCGGCATTGCTCTGCACTACCTGATCCAGCTGCTGAACAGCAGAATTCAACTGGTCGATCCCTATGGTCTGTTCCTTGCTGGCGGATGCGATCTGGTGAACCAGAT
>DTYO01000263.1 GCA_012961845.1 Thermodesulfobacteriaceae bacterium | reverse complement strand
GCACCTCGGCGAAGTTTACCAGGGCATCATATCTACTGTCACGTCATTCGGTTTTTTTGTAGAGTTGAAGGATATGTTCATCCATGGAGTGGTACGGCTGGTGGACGTGGCTGATGATTATTACATACTGGAGCATGACCGTCACCGCCTTGTGGGCCGCAGAAACCGCAGGGTGTTTCAGATGGGCCAGCCGGTGACCGTGAGGGTGGCATCAGTCAATATCTTCCGGAGACACATCAATTTTGAAGTAGCTGACCACTGATCAATTGTTTTAATGTCTCCAATGACCGTTCCAGAAGACACACTCCGGCGCATCCAGTGGCTGCGGGAACAGATTAACCACCACAATTACCTGTACTACGTGCTCGATCAGCCCGAGATAAGCGATGCCGACTACGATGCACTCATGCGCGAGCTGCTCGACCTGGAGGCATCTTATCCGGAGGTCGTCAGCCCCGATTCTCCCACCCAGCGTATCGGTGCAGCTCCGTCCGGAAAATTTGCACCGGTGCCCCACACTGTTCCAATGCTGAGCCTGGATGACGCATTTAGCCAGGAAGAAGTCATGGATTTTGACCAGCGGGTCAGGAAGTTGCTGGGAACTGAAGATGAGATGGAATATACAACAGAACCCAAAATGGACGGGGTGGCGGTGGAGCTGATTTATGAAAGCGGTCTGCTGATTCAGGGGGCTACCAGGGGTGACGGATATACAGGGGAAGATGTCACTGCAAATCTGAAGACTATCAGGGCGATTCCTCTGAGGCTTAGGGATTCAGAGCTTCCGGTGCCGGAAAGGCTTGAGGTCAGGGGGGAGGTGTTCATCTACAGGGATGCCTTTGTTGAACTCAATAGAGAGAGAGAGAAGGTTGGCGAGAATCTGTTCGCCAATCCGAGGAATGCGGCTGCAGGATCACTGAGGCAGCTCGATCCCGGGGTTACCGCAAGGCGTCCACTGAGTATTTTCTGTTACGGTGTGGGGACAGCTGTCGGCCATGATTTCACAACTCAGTGGGAGATACTCATGACTCTCAGGACATGGGGGCTCAGGGTCAACTCCATGGTAAAGAAAGTAACAGGTATCCGGAATGCCTTGAAATATCATCGGGATATCGGGCTCAGGCGAAATGAACTGAATTACGAGATAGACGGGGTTGTCATCAAGGTCAACCGCCTTGAAATGCAGAGGCGTCTGGGGGCAAAGGCAAGGAGCCCCAGATGGGCAATAGCGTTCAAGTTTGAAGCGGCCCAGGCCGTGACCAGGATTTCCAGTATCGAACTCAGCGTAGGCCGCACAGGCGCTATCACACCTGTGGCCGTAATGGAACCCGTAAAGGTAGGTGGTGTGGTGGTGAGCCGTGCTACTCTGCACAATGAAGATGAAATCAGGCGCAAGGATATAAGAATAGGAGACTGGGTCATAATCCGCAGGGCCGGGGATGTGATCCCCGAGGTCGTAAGACCCCTGGTGGACAGGAGGACAGGCAGGGAAGAGATTTTTCAGATGCCCGATACGTGTCCCGTGTGCGGTTCGAGGCTGGTGAGAAAGTCGGGAGAGGCTGCGTGGAGGTGCCCCAATCCAGAATGTTTTCCCCGGCTGGTAAAGCAGCTTACCCACTTTGCTGGAAAGGCAGCCATGGATATTAACGGTCTTGGTCCCAGAGTGGCCGAACAGCTGATTACGGCAGGGATAATCAGGAGTCCTGCAGATCTTTATTCCATCAGGCTGAGCGATCTTCTTTCTCTGGAACGTTTTGCTGGGAAATCTGCGGAAAATCTGTTGGCCACCATAAATAAGAGTAAAAGAACCACTCTGGCAAGGTTCATCTACGGTCTGGGCATCAGGCATGTGGGCGAGGTGGCCTCGCAGGTGCTTACCTCAAGATTCAGGTCTATCCAGCGGCTCATGGATGCAACCGAGGGAGAACTGATGGCGATAGATGGGATAGGTCCTGAGATGGCTGGAAGCATTGTCGAATGGTTCAGGAAGCCGAGAAACAGGGAACTGGTCAACAGCCTGATGAAAGCAGGGGTGGAGTTCAAGGATCAGATCGGGGAAAAGGCGCTCCCTCTCCAGGGAAAGGTCTTTGTATTTACAGGGAGCCTGTCAGCCATGACCAGGGCGCATGCCAAGGAGGTTGTGAAGGAGATGGGCGGTGAGACAGCATCTGCGGTGGGCCGGAGGGTCGACTGCGTGGTGGCGGGGAAGAGACCGGGCAGCAAACTCAGAAAGGCCAGGGAACTCGGAATCACGATTATCAGTGAAGATGAATTTCTTTCCATGATAGAGAAGGTAAAAACATGATGCTCCTTGATGACAGGCCTTTTACGATTGACAGAATCGTACGGATCGGGATAACTGCCGGTCTGCTCTGGGGGCTGATATGGCTTCTGGATTACCTTAGCGGGGTGCTTGTTCCGTTTGCTGTGGCACTCCTGCTGGCCTATCTGATCAATCCTCTGGTAGATCGAATAGAAAAGAAGGTGCCGTACCGGGCGGTGGCTGTACTAATTAGTTTTTTCCTGCTGGTATTCGTGACGACGGCCCTTGCATGGCTTATCGCTCCGATGATTTCAGAGGAAATATCTCATATGGGCCGGGTGCTTTCAGACTTTATCAACAATTCCGATCTGGCTGAAAAGGCGGCACGGCGTCTTCCTCCCGACCTGTGGAATGCAGTGAGGGAGTATGCCTCAAGCAGGGAAGTGCAGGAATTTTTCAAGACCGACAATTTCTGGAAGATAGCTGGGGCTGTGTTCAAGAAACTTCTGCCCGGCGCATGGGGGATTATCACAGGTACGGCCACACTCCTGTCAGGAATGCTGGGCCTGTCTGTTATCGGGCTCTATCTTGTTTTTCTACTGTTTGATTACAGAAAGATCCGGGATGGGTGGCAGGAACTTCTTCCGGTCTCCTGTCGTGGTGCCGTGGTCTCTTTTGTCCAGGACTTTGATACTGCAATGAACCGGCATTTCAGGGCCCAGGCCGAGGTGGCGGCGATCGTTGGAGTGCTTTTTGCGACGGGCTTCAGCCTGGTGGGCCTTCCCCTCGGTATTCTCCTGGGGCTGTTTATAGGCCTGCTCAACATGGTTCCTTACCTTCAGATCCTCGGGCTTGTGCCGGCCATATTCCTTGCCTTCATCCATGCCCTTGAGACCGGGCACAGTTTTTGGGTGGTCACCGCCATGACCGGGGCCGTATTCGTGGTGGTGCAGATCATCCAGGATGCCGTACTAGTGCCCAAGATCCAAGGAGATGTAACAGGACTGAGTCCGGCCATGATCCTGCTTTCTCTTTCCATATGGGGGAAACTCCTGGGTTTCTTCGGGCTGATCATAGCTCTGCCCATGACCTGTCTGGTCCTTGCCTACTACAGGCGTCTTCTCGATATGGAGGAACTCAGGATCCGGGCTTCAGGTTGACAATATTTTTATCAGATATTTTGAGGAGTACTGATTATGGGCCGGGAAATAAAACGTGTTCACGCACTGGTGAGCGGCAGGGTGCAGGGGGTATTCTACAGGGCTTCTACCAGGGACAAGGCCAGGAGCCTCGGACTGACCGGATGGGTCAGAAATCTCCCTGACG
>DTYO01000262.1 GCA_012961845.1 Thermodesulfobacteriaceae bacterium | reverse complement strand
GCTCTTTCTCTACATTGTGTTCAATAGGCAGCCCGTGGCAGTCCCAGCCGGGCACATACGGGGCGTCATAACCCATCAGCTGCCTCGATTTTATGATGATGTCCTTAAGCACCTTGTTTATTGTATGCCCCAGGTGGAGATGCCCGTTCGCATACGGAGGACCATCATGGAGCAGAAACTTTGGTCTTCCCCGGCCCTGTTCCCTGAGTTTTCCATAAAGGTCCATTTTTGCCCAGTATTTCAGCATTTCCGGTTCTTTCTGGGCCAGATTTGCCTTCATGGGAAACTTGGTTTTCGGGAGATTGAGTGTCTTCTTGTAGTTCATCACTGTTTTCCTCTGTGTTTTTCATCTCCGTAACAGGATCATACCCAGGCAACAGTGCCGCATCCTTACCGCTGCCCGGCATGCCAGGAAATGCTATTCAACGTCCTCAATCACTGCGTGTTCCATATACTGCCACGGCAAATTGCGGCACATATTACACCACCAGGATAGCAGCGGCCAGTATTTAACTCTGATTATAAGTCCTTGATGGGGAACAAAAATCATTTTTTGGAAAAATCAAGTTTTATTGTTTGCCGTTTTTTTTCGATAAAAACATAGAACCCGGTAATTCGGCAATTATACGCAGGAACTCTGCCGGGAAACTCCTCTTCGTCATGTCCGGTGTTCCACATGGAACACTCGAAACATGACCAGGAGGAATAAGGAAACGAAAAACGATGAATAGGGCATTTCAACAAGACACCTTTATCCCGGGAGCAGGTCCGGAACCAGGGGCTAGGTAAAGACACCATGATAAAAGTTCTGATAGTAGATGATTCAGTAGTCTTCAGAAAGATACTCACTGAAGCCGTAGGCAGAGAACCCGGCGTGAAGGTGGTGGGCTCTGCTGTAAACGGCAGAGAAGCACTGCGCCTTATCCGGGATCTCAGGCCGCATGTGATGGTCCTTGACGTCGAAATGCCGGAGATGGACGGTTTAAGGACCCTGGATGAAATCCGCAGGCAGCATTTTGACATTGGAGTGATAATGTTTTCAATGCTGACCAGCAAAGGGGCGAGCACCACACTGGAAGCCTTGGCGAAAGGGGCTTTCGATTTTGTGCCCAAGCCCTCGGGAAACGGCGCCTTTGGAAAAAGCGTAGAGGCAATAAAAAAGGAGCTCCTTCCCAAAATCAAGGCCTATGCCGCTTCATCCCGGAGGAACATCGGATTGAGGCCTGCCCGTCTGGCAGCGGCAAAAACTAGGAAGTACAAGCCGTGCACCCCCGTGCAACCTGTCGGAAAACACAGGCGTCTGAAGACCGTCACAAAGCCTGTTCAGCGGGCCGGCCCAAGACCTGTTCTCAAACCGGGCGGGACACCGGCTGCAAGGTATCCCCGGGGTTTGAGACCGGAAGCAGTGGTGATAGGCGTATCCACCGGCGGACCAGGAGCTCTCAATGAAGTGATTCCGGTTTTTCCGGCCGGTTTCCGTCTTCCTATCTTTCTTGTCCAGCACATGCCCCCTGTATTTACCACTCATCTGGCCCAGAGACTTGACAGTAAATCTAGGCTCAGGGTGGTTGAAGCTAGGGACCGTCAGCCAGTAAGGCCAGGGACTGTATACGTTGCCCCAGGCGACTATCATATGACCATAAGAGCTGAAAGAACCAGCAGGGTAATCCATCTGAGCCAGGAACCTCCAATCAACAGCTGCAGACCGGCGGCAGATCTTCTGTTTGCATCGGCTGCCAAGATCTATGGAGGAAGAACCACCGGAATCATCATGACTGGCATGGGCCAGGACGGCCTCAAAGGTTCGGAAGCGCTCAAGTCCAGAGGCGCTTTGATAGTGGCTCAGGACAGGGACACGTGCGTAGTATGGGGCATGCCGAAGGCAGTGACCGAAGCAGGACTGGCAGACCGGATATGCCCTCTGGACAAGATTGCCCACACGGTCATGGAGCTTGCAGGCACTGCAGGCATGCCTTCCGTAAGGAGCAAACAGGCATGACAAGGAAATATGACAGAATCATAACGACTGGCGGCATCTGTCGGTTGCCAGGGGCAACAGAAAGGCAGCCGGTGACTGCCTCAGACAATGTCTTGTCTGGGAAGAACAGCCTGACCGGCCTGGCGGGAGCAGCGGAATATCACCGTTTTTTTTCCAAACTCATAAAACAGTCCAGCGGAATCGCCCTTCAGGAGAACAAGCGGTATCTCCTCGACAGCCGCCTTAATGAACTGGCCAAGTCCATGGGGCTGTCCGGCATAAAGGACCTGTACCGCAAGGCCAAGTTCAGCATGACACCCAGGCTGAAGGAACAGATAGTTGATGCCCTGACCACCAACGAAACATATTTTTTTCGTGACGGCCATCCATTCGAGGCCATCAAGACGAAAATCCTGCCCGACCTGATGGAGACAAACAGGTCCGGACGCAAACTCAGGATCTGGAGCGCAGCCTGCTCGACCGGTCAGGAACCGTACAGCCTGGCAATGATCATAACTGACTGTTTTCCGGAACTTTCTAGATGGAAGGTAGAAATCACCGCCACCGACATATCGCGGAACGCCATCCAGAAGGGAATTGCCGGGCGTTTTACACAGGTGGAAGCAGACCGTGGTCTGCCGAAGAATTACAGGACACGGTATCTAAAGAAACATGAAAACTTCTGGCTGGCTGACGAGAAACTCAAGAAGCTGGTGAGATTCAGACGCCTCAACCTCCTTGAACCATTCAGGATGCTCGGCACATTTGATCTGATCCTGTGCCGCTACGTCCTGATCTACTTTGAAAAAACCTCCAAACAACAGGTCCTGTCCAGACTCATAGAAGTCCTTAAACCAGGCGGGTATCTGTTCCTGGGAGCAACTGAGACCCCTGTGGGCATGCCTTCATGCATGAAACGCAGGATTTTCGCCAGGGCTGTATGCTGGCAGAAAAGGGACAAGAAGGCATGAACATCAGACCCACTGCATTCGCAGGGCACTGATTGCGGGAGAAAAAATATATGGGCATGGAAGACGACATCCAGAAAGATTTTCTGGCAGAATCCAGAGAAAACATGGAGCTTCTGGACCAGCAGTTCGTCGAGCTGGAGAGTGAACCGGACAATGCGGAACTGATAAAGAGCATTTTCCGCACGATCCATACCATAAAGGGAACTTCCGGTTTCTTCGGATTCAATACACTGGAGGGAATCGCCCATTTTGCCGAAGACATACTGTCCAAACTGAGAGACGGCATTGTTGCGGTAAATGAAAAAATCACCACCGTCCTCCTCCAGGCAGTGGACCACATAAATGCCATCCTTGCGTCACTGGAGCAGACAGGCAAAGAACCTGATGAGCTGGAGCACCTTGACTTCATCGTAGAGCTCAGGGATTTTGCAGAAAAACTTGAAACCAGCCGGGATACCACACCAGATCAGAAGGGTGGATCGCCTGAAGGCACGAAAACTAACGAAACAGACGCCTCTGCGCAGGCAGGACCAGAGGACGAAAACCCGACACAGTGTCCAGCCAAATCCCGGAAAGACGAAACTTCCGGAGAATCTGAAAAAACGGATTTACCCGGAGAGAAAGTCTCCCCAGTCAGCGGGCAGGAACCGAAAGCGGAAAAACCGGAGCGGTCCAGTTCTCCCACCACCTACAAGGCATCAGACATGAAACAAGGCTTTGGAAGGACTCCTCAACTGACCGAGAGCCATATCAGGGTTGATGTCAATCTGCTTGACCGCCTGATGAATCTTGCAGGTGAGCTGGTGCTGTCCAGGAACCGGATGGTTCAGATCGCCGGTCAGCTCAACAATCAGGAACTTTTACAGGCCAATCAGCGCATGAGTCTGGTCGTGACGGAAATGCAGGAACAGATCATGCAGACCAGGATGCAGCCTGTAGGCAACGTATTCAACAAATTCCCCCGTATCGTCAGGGATCTGGCCCGCCAGGCAAAGAAGCAGGTTCAACTGCGCATAGAAGGGGCAGAGACCGAGCTGGACCGCTCCATCATTGAAATAATCAAAGACCCCATCACCCATATGGTCCGCAATTCCATAGACCACGGAATCGAAAAACCAGACACAAGAACGGCAAACGGCAAACCTCCCGGCGGGACACTCACCATGAGGGCCTACCACGAAGGCGGTCAGGTAATCATTGAAATAGAGGATGATGGAGCAGGAATAGACGCACAGATAATCCGTAGGAAGGCCGTGGACAAAGGCGTACTAGGCGAAGTCCAGGCAGAAGCACTGTCCGACAGGGATGCCCTGCTGCTGATCTTCCAGGCGGGGTTCTCCACTGCTGAACAGGTGACAAACATATCGGGCCGCGGTGTGGGCATGGACGTGGTCAAGTCCAATATAGAAAAGCTCGGAGGAGCAGTGGACATACAGAGCAGGATTGGACGGGGCACCACGGTGAGAATCAAAATCCCGCTCACCCTGGCCATCATACCGGCTCTCATAGTCAACACCGCCGGTCAGCGTTATGCCATCCCCCAGGTGAACCTGGTGGAGCTGTTCAGACTTTCGGACGAGAGCGTAGAACGGAATATACAGATTGTGGGCGGTTCCGAGTATTACAGGCTGCGGGGCCAGATTCTTCCGCTCATACGCCTGCGCAGGGTACTGGGCCTGAAGGAAAAAGAACCCAGGAACGGTTTGAATATAGTCGTTCTAAACAATGGCGACAAGAATTTCGGCCTGGTGGTGGACGGCATCAACGACTCGGAAGAAATAGTCGTGAAGCCTCTCGGCAGTCATCTCAAACATATCGACTGTTACGCCGGCACGACACTGATGGGGGATGGTAGGGTTGCACTCATACTGGATGTAGTCGGCATGACAGCAGCTCTGAATCTTCAATCAGACAAGCCGATGGAGCGTAGTCTGTCGCAGGAGGAAAGCATCGTCACCGCAGAGGAACGGCAGTTCATACTCCTGTTTTCCGTAGGACCTGAAGAATACTTTGCCATTCCCCTGGCCCTGGTCAGCCGTCTGGACAAAATCACACCAGATGATCTGGAGATGGTGAGCGGCCAGGAGGTCATACAATACAGGGGACGTTCGATTCCGGTTATACGGCTGGAGAACTATCTGCCCATTTCACCTCTGCCTGAGCAGGATGAATACCACCTTATAGTCTTTCATCTGAACGACAAGGACATCGCATGCCTAGTCTCAGGCATCGATGACAGTCTCGACATGGCTGTGGAGGTGGAAGAACAGATGTTCAGGCAGGAAGGCATAGTGGGTTCCGCGATAATAAATGACCACACTACACTATTCCTCGACATCTATCAGATCATAGAGCTGCACGATCCGAGCTTCTTTTCCGGTTCCTGTCATGAAACAAGAGTAGGCAGGATCCTCCTGGCGGAGGATTCGACATTTTATAGAAATCTCCTCAGCTCCTACATGGTCGCTGCAGGTTATGACGTCGTCGTTGCAGAAGACGGCAGACAGGGATGGGAAAAATTCAAGCAGGAAGAAATTGACCTGGTGATAACTGATATAGAGATGCCTCACATGGACGGCTTGGAACTAACCCGCAAAATCCGGAGCCATGAAGTCAACAGTGATGTTCCGGTCATTGCCGTCACTTCTCTTACCGGCGATTCTCACCGGCAGAGAGGACTGGAGGCAGGAATCAACGATTATCAGATGAAGCTTGACAGAGAGAGGGTGCTCTCGTCTGTTCACGAACTCATGGACACATGAACGAAAGGACTTGTCATGGGATCACAATCCGATTTTCCGATAGAACAGCAGTCTGATGCAAAGGAAAAATCTGTAGCCTTTCAAAATGAAGACACGGCTCATTTTGTCACATTTTATTTTGCCGAGCATTTTTTTGGCCTTCCCATAAGCGAAGTAGTGGAAATCAACAGGTCACTCGAGATCACACCTGTACCGCTGGCCCAGCCATACGTTGCAGGAATAGTCAATCTGCGGGGTCAAATAATCACTGCCGTAAACCTGGCCCGGCGCATAGAACTTGCCATGAACACGGAATCCGTGGATGAATTCGAATATCACAATGTGATTCTGGGCAGACACAACGAGCCCGTCAGCCTTCTGGCCGAAAGAATAGGAGACGTCGTTGAGATTCCGGTGTCCCAGATTGAACCGCCCCCATCCCTGATCGAAGGCATGAAGGTGGAATACATAAAACATGTATGTAAACTGCCGGGCCAGCTATTGATCATCCTTGACGGCGACAGCCTCCAGCGGCCGGATACGGCAGACACCGGAGAACCTGATACCAGTACGTCACCGGCGGTAAACTGAACTATCGCAATACCGGATTAAAATAACCTGTCTTCAGCCCTGGAAAACGTTTTTTCAGTATCTTTACCATAGCTTGGATTCCAGTCCTGTGCATGGCAGGCCGGTATCCGATCCCTTCAAGATACCAGTCCGGATCTATATTATGATTCCGCAGCTGTATAAGATCGAGCCCCGTATCCTCTATCAGATCCGAGAGCCTGTCTATCTCGTCTGTTTCGTCGGTAAGCCCGGGCAGGACGAAAAGATTGAGAGATACAAACCTGCCTGCCTCCTTCATTATGCGCCATGAGCTGAGCACATCCTCCTGCCCATATCCCCTGCACCTGTAATATGCGTGATAATAAATGGCCCGGCTGCTGTTCATGCTGATCCGCATACTGTCCAGGCCGGCATCGACAAGCCTCTCAACCGTTACCGGCAGGCTGGCGTTTGTGTTGAGATTTATGGTCCCCTTTGCCGTTTCTTCGCGTATCTTCCGTATAGAGTCTTCCAGGACATAACCCTGAAGAAGCGGCTCCCCTTCGCACCCCTGGCCGAAACTTACGATCGGCCTCTTCGAACGCTGGAGATGGTAAACAGCCGTTTCGGCAATTTCTGCCGGGGCCGGAACAAACGCAATCCTTTCCTGGGTGGCAGGAGGCCCGCCTTCAGGCTGTTCCGAAAGACACCCCATGCACCTTGCGTTGCAGACAGGAGAAGTGGGAAGAGGAGCTTCCCACCGGCCGAGAAACAGATTTTTCGCAGCCGGACATCCGTAGGTCAGGCTGCATTTACCCAGGTGCTTGATCAATCTGTTTGCTTTCATGGTCTTCATCAGGGCAAGGGTCTTGCTTCTTATCTTCCTTACGGAGATATTCCTGAAATCCTGTCTCGGGTCCGGATCGCTGCGGAATCCGGCTGCCCAGAAACGCCCCTTCCACCATCCCACGGCTGTATAGGCAAAAAGCGGCAGAGATTCCAGACCGTCCCGTGCCCTGTGAAAGGCGGCAAGAGCTGTCTGGGTATGGGCAGGTGCCATGAAGGCTGCCACCGCCTGGACGGATACCCCCGGCAATGCCGGGTCCTCATCCAGCACCACCATCTCATCCACTTCTGAATCCCAACCCACAGGCATGCGGTTGGGAAGTACAAACAGCTCGCTGCCTTCCGGAAGCGGGATCAGGTCCCTGAGATCCACGGGATGAAGCGAATAACCGCTTCTACCTGCCATCTTGAGAGAAGGCAGATCAAAAATACGGCCTTCCGAATCGGCATAGACCAGGCTGGGCATTTCATACGGGTGTTTCATTTATCGAGCAGGAATTTTGACCCCTACATTATGCACTTAAACCACCGAACAAAATAATTTTCGAAACAATTACATCAAATTATGCACGTAAGGCCATATTTTCCGATTTACACAAAAGGCGCCTTCAGAACTGCCGGAAATGTTCGGCAGCTGAAGCCGCAATAGCACGAAAGCTACTGATTGCTGCCGCTTTATCAAGGGATTGAAATACCTGAGTATGCCTGCACCCCTGATGCCTCGCATCTTCAGCAAACCTGCTGGCTGCATAATTCGGATTCAACCATTCATGGAATCAGGATTTTTTTTAAATACCGGTCATAAGTTGCCAGCCAGCACTTGCCCCCGGAGAGTAAAACATTTAATAATCTATTCAAGAAAATTATTGTCACATAAACAGTCTGGCCGGAAATGAGGGCTTCCATCAAAGACCGGGGAGTCCATAATAGATAAATGCGGGCATGTGCCTCATTTTCGGCGATCTTATCTCGCTGAAAGCAGAGGCCAGCTTGAAGATCATTCGGGGACAGGTACCAGGACACCTCTTAAAGGTAAATGTTTTTGTTCCAGAACAAGGCGCACAAAAAATTACCGCAGACATGATTCCCATGTTTTGAGGATTATTTTTTGAGTGCAAAACTCTTATGGCACAAAAGAACGTTTTTTTCAGGTGTCCACCAGAGAAAATACAACGGGAGGAACATCAGTTATGGCAGCCAAAACAAAGGCTAGTAAAAAGGGCGGAGCATCATCCAAGAAAAAAAAGGATGCAATCGAAGGAGCAATCGTCGCAATAGTAACACCTTTCAAAGACGGCAGGCTCGATGAAGACACCCTGAAAGAACTCATAGAATGGCACATCAAATCAGGAACCAACTGCATCGTCCCGTGCGGCACTACAGGCGAATCCGCCACTCTCAGCCATGAAGAGCACATGAGGGTCGTGGAACTGACTATAGAAACCGTCAATGGCAAGGTGCCCGTGATCGCTGGAACCGGCTCCAATTCCACTGAAGAAACGATAATGCTTACCAGGCATGCCAAGAAGGCCGGAGCCGATGCAGCCCTGGTCATCACACCATATTACAACAAACCCAGCCAGGAAGGCCTGTACCGGCATTTCATGGAAGTAGCCGGGGAATGCAAGTTCCCAATGATTCTCTACAACGTACCGGGAAGGACCAGCGTCAACATGCTGCCCCAGACTGTGGCCCGGTGTGCAAAGAACAGATATGTCATAGGCATCAAGGAGGCCACCGGAAGCCTGCAGCAGATCTCGAACGTAATCAGATTCTGCCCCAAGAAATTCATAGTGCTTTCCGGAGACGATTTCACTGCATTTCCGACCATGGCAATAGGCGGCAAGGGTGTGATCTCGGTGACATCCAACATAATGCCCAAAGAAATGTCTGCTATGATAAAGGCCTGCTTCAAAGGAGACTACGCAAAGGCCCAAAAACTGCATTACAAGATGTTTCCAGTGTTCGAAGCCATGTTTTTCGAGACCAATCCCGTCCCTGCCAAGACAGCCCTTGCCATGATGGGGAAAATACCTTCAGAAGAAGTCAGGCTGCCGCTTGCCGCCATGAGCGAAACCAACACTGAAAGGCTCAGGGACGTTCTGGCACAGCTCAAACTGGTATGACCTTGATTTGGCAAATTGCCCTTAGATCAGTTACGTATTGCAAGCCAGCCACCAAAAAACAGGAGGTACCATGATTCGTGCTATTGTAGCAGGCGCTGCCGGGCGTATGGGCGGCCGCATCATACATATTATTCAGGAAACAGAAGGGATAGAAACAGGGGCGGTTTTCGAGCATCCTGACAATCCGGCAGCAGGAAAGGATGCAGGAGAGCTGATTTCGTCATCCCTGTCCGAAATGACCGTGGCCGACAGCCTGGAATCCGTAATAGACAAAGGTGATGTGATCATTGATTTTACATTCCATGAAGCAACTGTTAGGCACGCCAGGACAGCCGCTGACAGCGGCAGACCAATCGTAATAGGGACCACCGGCCTCACAGCAGAAGAGATGGATGAGATCAAAGACCTGGCCCGGAAGATTCCGTGTGTCATGGCGCCGAATATGAGCATTGGGGTAAATCTCCTTTACAGGCTGATAGAGACGGCTGCCTCGGCCTTGGGCAACGACTACGACGTGGAAATCATCGAAGCACACCACAGGATGAAAAAGGATGCGCCAAGCGGCACAGCACTTCAGCTGGGCAGGGTGGCTGCCGCAGCCCTTGGAAGAGACCTGGACAGGGTAGGCGTATTCGAACGCAATGGACTCATAGGTGAGAGAACAAAAGAGGAAATAGGAATACAGACCGTCAGGGCAGGCGACATAGTCGGCGAGCACACCGTACTTTTTGCCGGCACAGGTGAGAGAATCGAGCTGGTTCACAGGGCCTCCAGCAGGGACACCTTTGCAAAAGGCGCAGTCAGGGCCGCGATGTGGATTACCGGCCGGCCTGCAGGTTGCTACGACATGCAGGACGTTCTGGGCCTCAAGTAGCAGAGAATCTCCAGAGAACACCCACCTGCAGCGTTGGCTGCCCCTGGATGATGGGATTGCCTTGCCATGCATGCAGGCTGTGCTGTGGTCCGTACAGACATATGGAAGGTCAGAGAGGATCCGGTGTTCGTGTTGAAGCGTGTCAAACAGTCACGCGATCAGTTACAGATAGCAATTTATGAAAATCGTCCGATTCACCTCTCCGGAACACCCGATACCCAGGTATGGCATGTGGCACGGGGATCACATCAGAATGATGGAGACCGACCCGTTTTCACGGACGGCCGCGGCAGGAAGCTCTGAATACGTTCCTGTATCGGATATTTCTCTTCTGTCTCCCTGCATGCCCACAAAGATTGTCGCTGTCGGCCTCAATTACCGGGATCACGCAGCAGAACTGGGGATGCCCCTGCCGGATGAACCGCTTATTTTTCTGAAACCCCCTTCGTCAGTAACAGGACCCGGCCGGGAGATCATCCTCCCTGAAATGAGTCGGAGGGTTGACTACGAGGCCGAATTAGGAGTTGTGATCAAAAAGCGTGCCAGCCAGGTCGGGCCTGATGATACAGACAGCTACATTCTTGGATACACCTGCCTCAATGATGTAACCGCAAGAGACCTGCAGAAAAAAGATGTACAGTTCACCAGATCTAAGAGTTTCGACACCTTCTGCCCGGTGGGACCGTGGATAGAGACAGAACTCGATCCTTCCGATCTCTCTGTGCAGTCCAGACTGAACGGAAAAACCGTGCAGGCATCCCGGACGAACCGGCTCATCCATTCGGTATCCGAACTTGTCAGTTTCATTTCACACTGTATGACGCTGGAGCCCGGGGATCTCATCGCAACGGGAACTCCAAGGGGTGTCGGTCCCATGAAACCCGGGGATGAAATAGTGGTCTCGGTGGAAGGTATAGGAGAGCTCAAGAACCGGGCAGTTTAGTCTTTAACACCAGTATAACAGAGGATTATCTATGCATTTTTCAAAATCTGACAGACTGAAACAACTTCCTCCATATCTTTTCGTGGAGCTGGACAGAAAAAAGGCTGAAGCCGTAGCCAGGGGAGTGGACGTCATTGATCTCGGTATCGGAGATCCTGACCTCCCCACTCCTCAGTTTATTGTAGACCGTATGGTGGAAGCCGTCAGGAATCCGGCATATCACCGCTATCCTTCTTCCAGCGGCATGCCGCGATTCAGGCAGGCCGCGGCAGACTGGTGCATGGAAAGATTTGGCCTGTCCTTGGATCCTGCACAAGAAATCGTCTGCCTAATTGGATCAAAAGAAGCCATAGCCCACTTTCCCGTAGCCTTCCTGAATCCCGGGGACGTCGTTCTAGTCCCGACTCCGGGATACCCGGTCTATCACATAGGAACCTTGTTCGCCGGCGGTGAGACCTGGTACATGCCTCTCACCGCTGAAAACGACTTTCTGCCGGATCTTGACTCCATTCCGGCCGACATTCTCAGGCGGGCCAGGATCATGTGGCTCAATTACCCAAACAATCCCACTGCTGCCGTGGCGACCTCCGATTTCTTTGCACGGGTAGTGGACTTTGCCAGGGAAAACGAGATCATTGTCTGCCATGACGCGGCTTACAGCGAGATGACATACGATGATTACAAGGCTCCGAGCTTTCTTGAAACACCGGGGGCAAAAGAAGTCGGCCTGGAATTTCACTCTCTCTCCAAGACATTCAACATGACCGGATGGAGGATAGGCTTTGCTGCAGGCCATCCGGAACTGACAGGCGGCCTGCGCCAGATCAAGTCCAATGTCGACTCAGGACAGTTCGAGGCCGTCCAGGAAGCCGCCATCGCTGCGCTGGCCAGCGACCAGTCGTGCGTCAGGGCCATGCAGAAGGTATACACCGAAAGACGTGATACTCTGGTCTCAGGGCTCAGGGAACTTGGCCTGGAAGCCCCCTTTCCCAAGGCGACATTCTATGTGTGGATACCGGTCCCTGAAGGCCATACTTCCACTGGTTTCAGCTCGCTTCTCCTGGAAGAGGCCGGCATTGTGTGTACTCCCGGGAACGGTTTCGGCGAACCAGGCGAGGGATATGTCCGCATGGCTCTGACCGTGGCAAGAGAACGAATGGAAGAGGTAGTGGACAGGATCAGGGAGGTCCTGTGATCTGCTCCGGCTGGCATGCACACGGCATCCTGAACCAGATATATGAGATTGCAGGATGATCCGGATACAAGGCGCAGGGTATGCTGGCTTACTCCCTGTACTTCTGCCCGGCAACAAAGTAGATGCACCACCCCGTAATCTCATATTGGAGACGTGCCTATATCGGCCTAGGCGGCAATACTGGTGACAGGCTCTCAAACAGCCTGAAGGCCCTTGAGATCCTGTCTGCTCATCCCGAGATCAAGGTGGCAAGACATTCAAGATTCTATGAAACAGAACCGGTGGGCGTGGATTCTGAAGCCTGGTTTCTGAACGCGGTTGCTGAAATATATACCGACCTTTCACCAGCACATCTTGTGGAACATCTCCTGGAGGTGGAGGAAATGCTCGGACGCGATCGTTCCAGAGGTGATGACAGGCCTATAGATCTTGATCTTTTGTTTATGGAAGATATTGTAACATGGGCCCTGGGCGATGAGGACGAAATTCCCAGGGATCTGTTGTCTGTCCCTCATCCTCGACTGCACGACAGGGGATTCGTGCTGGTTCCATGGGCCGAGCTCGCACCGGCCCTGGTGGTGCAGCCATGGGGCAAAACAGTCTCTGAGATGCTGGACGCCCTGCCGGGAAACAAGCCTGCCGTACGGGTTTATCGCGAGACCTGTGAAGAAAGCGGACGATTGCAGGACTTGCACCCGGATTATTTGCTTCAAAAACCAAACAAATGCTAATTGATAAAATTACAATAGGTTATCTTAAATATGGTGGATCAAGAAATGCACCAAAAAGGTGCGACGAATTCAACGAAAAAGTGTTAGGCATTTGAAGGCGCAAGGGGTTCGCGATTTCACCAAATCTGCTGCATTGTCAGGGGATTGAAGTACCAGAGTACGTCTGTGCCCCCTCCGCTTTACATCTTGGGTAAACTCGCAAACCGAATAATCCGGGTTGAATCCGCTTTGACCACCCCGCGGGGTTACATTGAAATCCAGGATTTCATATAACTTTAACCGCCATCAGGATGGCAAATGAAACTATTATTATTTCTTCTTCTTATTCTGGCCCTGTATTACCTGATCAAGAACTGGCTGTCAGGCAAAAGATCTAGGCCCGGCGGCAGGACGGAAACCAGGGGCAGTAAAAAAACAGGAAGTCTTCCCCCGGTCACTGACGAACTGGTACAGGACCCGGTATGCGGCGTCTACTGCCCCAAGAAGACATCCCATTCAATGACATGGAAAAACAAGATCTATTATTTCTGCAGTGAGGACTGCAAAAGAAAATTCCTTGAAGAAAACAGAGGATAAGGCAAGGCTGCAGAGTATCCTGCCTCTCAATCTTTCCACTCAGTCCTGATCCTCTGAATAACCTTGTGTACATATTCCAGGTTGTCTGTCGGGCATATGCCCAGAAGCGGCGCCCCCTGCTCCACCAGGTCTCCCGAATTGAAATAGACCTTGTAGATGACTCCCGGAACTCCCTGATACCTGATCATGGTATCTCTCTTCATCAGAGACATGATCAGGACCTCGTCATCGTCTTCTACGAGCACCTCATCTCCGGCTTTCTTTTCGAGGCGCGTCACCAGTTCTGGTACCAGAAAATACCTTGCACGTTGCGGGGCGGAAAAGATGGACAGCACTTCAGTGAGGATTCGATCTATTATCTCGTCCCTGTCAAGTCTGTGACGAATGGAAAGGACAGCCTCTCCAGCCTCCACAAACTTGCCTTCCAGGCTTAGCTTGATATCTGCTACCACACCGTTGCAGCCAGCTGTCACCCTCTTCTGGTTTCTCTCTCTGTCTATGGTGAACAGAGTGGTGCCGGGCTTGTGAAGCCACTGGCCGCCGGGGCCTTTCACGGCCTGCCCCTCTTCCACAAGGAAAGAGATGATTCCGGTGTGGGGGGTCTCCACATGGTAGTCTTCATATGGGTGCGAGCGGTAACTTCTTAACAGGTCGTTGAGGTTGATATCCATGATTTGTTATTGTTTACTTGTAGTATAGATTGCGGCCGCCCATGTGAATCAGTGCATCGAAAAGGTTCTTTCTGAATTCCCGTCTGTTCCATATTCCCTGAATATGGCCCCTTCTGAGGGCGTTCTTGGCACTGTGATAATCCGGCGGCACATCCTGTCCGGTAGTTTCCCTGATGACTCTCGGACCTGCAAAACCTATTCTGGATGAACGGATGCCCACCTGATAGGGGGAGCACCCCAGGAAACTGGCCACAGGACCAGCATAGGAATTGTTGTCGTAAACGACTATATAGAGCCCTCCACTCTTTATATATTCCCTCACCACCAGGGTGCATTTGGGCATCTGTACCACGCCAAGTGTACCCTCCTGGATCCTTATTCCTCCGGTTGTGTGGATATAGGAAAGCAGAGGCCTCCTTGTAATCCGGGCCTTGTCACACGCCCGTACAAACTTTTCCCCTTCAGCACACCCCACGGTACCGCCCCTGTAATTACTGAAGAACATGGCAACTATTATTTTGATGCCCCTGACCCTTGCATCAAATGTTATGATGCTGGACCTCCGGCCGGTTCGCTTGAAATCCCGCGACAGGCGAGAATCCAGTCCTTCAAATCCCAGTGGATTGGCTGCTGAAAGATGTCGATTAAATTCACGCACCGACCCCTTGTCAAACAGATTCTCCAGGTACCACTGGTATTCCAGAGGGAAGTGGTGACCGCATGTAGGACACACCCCGGAGAACTCACCGTACAGATCCGGAGCCCACAGATCCAGGCATCCATGTCTTGAAGCATTGGGACATGTCACTGTCCGGTCTTCGTTGGCCAGAGGGCTTACATATGTCTCCCATTCCTCTGCAAAGATAGATCTGTCATCCCCCATTTCAGACCGCAGAACCTTGGGCGGACGTTCAGGTTTGGGAAAGACAAACTCATACGGCGCCTTTACCGGCTTGGCGACCTTCCTCAGCAGTACCGATCCTTCGCTGGAAACCTCGTCAAGGACCTTCCGGACATTGCGGCGATGGGATCTGAGCAGACCATACCGCAATTCGTAATACCCTTTGCTGGCAAGTTCCCTGGCCCTTCCGATACCACTGAACAGGCCTTTCCGGCCTTCACGGTAAAAGCCTCTGGCCATCTGCCTGTATTTCCTGGACCTGATCTCCAGAAGCCGCTCCTTTTCGAAATCGGTAAGGTCCCAGCCGATGAACATGGCAAAATCTTCCGGGATATCGTGCTCTTCCGCAGCCTGCCCCTTGAGTGCATAGGCCCTAAAGGCCCTGAGGCTCTTGGTCCTCAGCACTACTTCGTCGGTTGCCCGGATCATTTCATATCTCAGTCTCCGGAAAAAAGCGTAGTCTTCCCGTCTGGCCCCTAAGGGAGGCTCTTCAACGATCCTGTCTATGGTCCCAAGGAGCAGATTGTCCTGTGCCGTCATCTTCAACTGGGCTGCACAGTGATCGATGAGGTCTTTCGGGACCTTCTCGCCTTCCCTGATCTTACCCTCTATGGCAGCAGCCCCTTCAGGCGATATTACGGAATAGTAGCCTTTTGAAGCCATGAGCCTTATGTCGGAAAGGCCCATTGCCTCAGCTCCCCCTGATCCCCCCTCGGATATGAATGAAATCATCGGAACTTCCAGGCCTGCCATGGCATACAGGTTGCGGGCAATCTGCTGGGCGGCTCCGGGTGAATCCTCAATGGGAAACGCCCCGGGCGTAAATACATAGAAGTGAATCGGGATACCTTCCACTTCCGCCACTCTCATGTAGCGAAGAGCCTTTTCATTACCCCAGGGACGGGCGCAGCCCCCGTTTCTGTACTCTTCCCCCTGACCCTTTTCATGGCCTATCACCATGATCTGATGGCTATAGACCTTTTTTTTGACCCTCCGTGAAATAGTAGCCCTGGCCACCACGACTGCAGGATCAATACTGCAGTCCCCGTCTCCACCCAGTTCGGTATAGGAATCATAGCAGTTTTCCAGGATATCCATCAGGGTAAAGCGGTGTACGCTGCGAACGATATTGACTATTTCCGAGGGTTTGAGCTGCTCTGCAGCCCTGTCTTCAAGGAAAGACACCCTGTCTTCGACCCGGTTGATCTTTTCAAACAGCTCGGATTCGGCTATTTCGTATTGCGTATCACGCAGCTTCTGTACATGATCCTGAAGTTCATCCAGATCGGACCAGCTGCTGTCGCCCTTGAGATCTATGAGATATGAGATCCTGTCAGCGAGATTTCCCAGTAATTTTCCGCTGTCTGCCATATATGTTTGATCCGTAGATTTTCAGCTTTACAGGCCTTGGGTTGCCTCTGTCTCAAAACCTCAATATTTCCCCTATGCGTTCGTGGAGATAGTCGAGATTTGTTATGATACCTTCTCCATGGGCCCCTTTCCCTTCTATAACAGTACCCTTCAGAAACTGTCTCGCCCGTTCCTTGGCCTGGTCGGTATCCCGTCCCCAGATAATGCCCAGGGCCAGATTGGGATCATATTCAGTAGGAATCTTGTATGGTTCATCTCTAGGTACATGGGAATGAACCGTGGCCCATGGTTCATCGGGAAAATCGAACCGCGTAATGGTCCCGCACCACGGCGTAAACCCCCTACCGGTGTTTTCTGCCACTATTCTCAGTTCTATGCTGGTACCTGCAAAGGTAACATCCTTCTGGCTGTATCCCAGCCTGTCTCCCATGGCGACGCGGATCTGTTCCCTTATCAGGTTGGGATATCCGCTGCTGCCGCCGATCCTGGCAATCCTGGCGGAGATACCGTTTTCTACCTGGATCCGTGTATTCACTTCCAGCAGATACGGCTGCCCGTCCCTAGTGACTACCCACTCCCATGTCCCTGCACTGTCATAATTGACCAGGCCGGCCATGCGGACAGAATATTCCACCATATTGTCCAGCACGGCGCCTGCATCAAAAGGATAGTCGCACACCTGCCTGTCAAAGCCGGGCGCGACTTCCACCCTTTTCTGCCTCCCAGTACTCTGGATGGTGCAATTTCTGGTACCGAAATGCACCACCTCTTTGTGTTGAGAACCCAGTATTTGCACTTCGATATGGTGATAATCCGTAAGGCATTGTTCTATAAGTACACCTTCATCCCCAAAAGTCCTTTTGGCGTAATTCTGTATACGCCGGTAGATCCTTCGGAAGGTCTCCAGATGGGTGACTTCTTCTATGCCCATCCCTCCGCCTCCTGCTGAAGCCTTGACCAGTATCGATGGATGGGAAACACCCTGTTCCTTCTGCAGGTAAAACAACTCTTCGGCCATCTCTTCTGCTTCGATCTCGTTGTAAATAGGACTGTCCGTACCGGGGATAACCGGTATTTTGAGTTTCTTGGCAAGGCGTTTGGTATTGATCTTGCTACCGAGATCCCGGATGATCTCCCAGTTTGGACCGATGAATTTCAGGGGCCTGGACCGCATGGCGGCCCTTCTGGCAAAGCGGAAGTTTTCAGAGAAAAAACCATATCCGGGATGGATTGCCGTGCACTGAGCCTGGTCAGCCACGGCAAATATCTCATTTGGATCCTTATAGCTGACTATTCTGTAGTGACGCTTTACCCCGTCCCGCTTTTCGGCTGCCAAGCGCACGTGCAGCGAGGCCTCGTCTTCTCTCGTATAAACCACCACGTAATCTAGGCCGAGCTCTTCACATGCCTGCATTATGCGGATGGCGATTTCACCTCGATTGGCTATCAGTACTCTTTCCCTGCCCATAAGACTTTCCATTCGGCGCACTTATACAGGATTCTGATTATACAGTCAATTTGTGTTAATTAAACCCATATTATATACTTCAACCGCCAAATAAAATAATTTTAGAAATAATTTCGCTGAATTATACACTCTACTTGGATTATTCGGTTTGCGGGTTTGCCGGAGATGCAAGGCGGAGGGAGCACTGACCTACCTCACCACTTCAACCCCCTGACAATGCAGCAGATTTGCTGAAATCGCGCCTCCCATTCAGCGTCAAATGCCGAATACTTTTTCGTGGAATTCCTTGCATTTTTGGGTACAGCTTTGGATCCGTTATGATTTATATAACTTACTGTATTTTCGATAAATTTTCATTTATCTTGGCTTTTGATACGAATGATCCTGCTTTAAGGCCACATTTTCCGATTCCCCCAAAATGCGCTTTAAAAACCGCCGGAAATGCTCAGCAGTTGAAGTACATGACCGGATTGACAGGTCATAAAGACAAACAGCAGACACG
>DTYO01000261.1 GCA_012961845.1 Thermodesulfobacteriaceae bacterium | reverse complement strand
TCGTTTAGAAAAGCTTCCAGACATTCTGAAACCATTCGATCGCTGACATGTTCAGGGGGAAGGGTCCTCCGTACAAGCATGGCAGCGCCGTCGCCTACAAATTTTCTGTAGGCTTTCAGTGGATGCACCGGCATCCCTCTGCTGTCGAGCACCCGGTTCATGGAAGCGGCGAGATCGGCCAGGGTATCCAGCAGTGTGCCGTCGAGATCAAATATTACCGCCTTGAACCCAGTTTCAGTGTTGTCGGCATGTATCATGATCAGTCGTTCCTCCGTAATTACAAGTTGTGCAGCCGATGTATGGCGTGACCATCAACCTGGATTCAGTTCGAATGTTTGCCATGGAGGCAGGGCCAGCCAGTCCGTCACAAGATCCGTATCCATATACGATTGTCATATATTATGGTAATTTTCACTGCTATTGCTCTCTGACAGGTTCATGTGCCGTATTGTGATCCCCTTGTTTAACTTGTTTCAATTGCCGGCAGATTCTGTTAGTAAATATGATACAGTATGTCGGAACTGCTTGGAAGCCAACGGGGCTGTTGTTTCAGTGGTATCGAACTTGTCAGAAATGGTTGATTGCGATTCAACCATACTGCGCTGCTGGGAGGTGTAATCATGGATTTGCATATTCAGACTCGAGACATAACCATGCTTCCGGAGTGGGAGGAAAAGCTTCATCAGGAAATTGCAAAGGTTCAGGAGGGGCATCATCCCGGGCTCATCCAATCACTTCAGGGTTTCCCTGAACGGTACCAGACATCACAGGCAGGGCCTTTTTGAAATACACCTGGTTGCTTCTGTACCAGGGGATACGATCGTGGTAAAAAACAAGGGTGAGCGGGTCAGGCCTCTGATCGTGAAATCTTTTGATGTTCTCGACCGTGAGATAAGAGAATACAGCCGCAAGCGGCAGCAGATGGTCAAGCATCATGAAAAACAAGGCATCCAAGGGAAAATAATAGAAATTCTAGGTGATAAGGACCATGGTTTTATCAAAGAACAGTACGGATCGGAGATCTATTTTCACCGGCATGCCGTAAAGGATGCGAAATTGGAAGAACTTCGCCCTGGTGACAGGGTTAGGTTGTCGGTAGAGCAGGGAGAAAAAGGACCTCAGGCCATATAGGTGAGGAGGGCGTGAAGGCAGCACTATCCCGATGATGTGGGAGATGCAGCGATAAATCAGGATGTGGTGCAGGCCTAAGTGCGATTTACCCTGTGATGATGGTTTAATGGTTCTATTTTTCAGGTGAATATCAATGGAAATGACAACAGTCCCTTATTCTGAAAAGACTTTTGAACAACTCCTGGAGGAGTCCGTCCGGATACACGGGCATCTCTGTGCCGGCCAGGTCCTTGGTGTCAGGATGGCCATGCTAGGGCTCCGGCTTCTGGGTATCGATGATCCAAAGGGCAGTAACAGGAAGGATTTTTTGGTATATGTGGAAATCGATCGTTGCGCAACGGATGCCATCCAGTCGGTTACCGGGTGTTCACTTGGGAAGAGATCTCTGAAATGGATGGATTACGGCATCATGGCAGCGACTTTCGTGAGTCTCAAGGATGAAAAAAAGGCCTACAGGATTACAGCAAGAGAGGAATCGAGAGAACTGGCAAGAAAATACTGTCCTGATATCACGGATAGGTACAGGAGACAGATTGAGGCCTACAGGATCATGACAGACGAAGAGCTGTTCAGGGTGCAGGATGTGGAAGTTTCTGTAAATGAATGTGATCTTCCAGGGAGACCTGTCAGGCGGATTCAGTGTGAATCATGCGGTGACTATGTTCAGGACTGCCGGGAAATCGAAGCAGAAGGAAAACTATTGTGCAAAGCCTGTGCAAGTG
>DTYO01000260.1 GCA_012961845.1 Thermodesulfobacteriaceae bacterium | reverse complement strand
GTTGAAAGCGGTTCCGAAAAAATCAGAAAAATTTTCAACAAGCAGGTAGAGAGAGAGGAGATCAGGAAGGCCTTCAGGCTTACAACCAGATACGGGATCCTGCCAAGGGCCTATTTTATATATGGGGCGCCGGGAGAAAATGACAAGACTATCCAGGAAAGCATTGAGCTCATCAGGGAGATAAGGCCTCTCAGTATTATTTTTTATATACTTGCTCTCTTCCCGGGTACCACCCTTTACACGGAATTCAAGAAAAAATTCGGGATATCAGACGACATATGGCTGAACCGAATGGAAGACATAATGTATTTCGAGACGGACAGGAATCTCACCGAGGACATGGTGCTGAATTTCGGGAAACGTCTGAGAGAGGCGTTCTACGAAGCTCTTCCCGGTTTCGTGGAATCCATACGGCTTGTAGACGACAGTGAGTTTGACAGGCTCAATTCGGATTTTTATTCCAGACTTGGAATGACCTTCAGCCACGGGGACTATTCAGGCATAGCCGCCATTAAGAACAGGGACGAGATAGCCGGGAGGCTGTTTGCCAGGGCAATACACTGCCATCCGGATCACAGGGCGTATCTGGGCAAGGGCATCATTCACCAGAAAAAAGGGGAGTTCGACAGGTCGATTGAACTTCTGAAGGAGGGGTTGAGGTATTTCCCCGAGTCCAAACCGCTTAATATATGTCTGGCTGTGAGTTACATGAATACAGGCCGATTCGATCAAGCCCTTTCCCGTCTGCTGCCGATAAAGGATGATCCGGAGGCGGCTTCATACATCGAAGCATGTCGCAGGGCACTTGAAGATGCAGAGTAGAAACTTAAAAGTATATGTGATTATGGTGATTTTCATTGACAATAGCCACCGGACAAGATAAAAAAATCACATGCCATCTGTGCCCAGACCAAGACTGGTAATCGCCGCCATCAGGGGAGGCGGCGGTAAGACTGTCTTGTCTCTTGGCCTGGTGCGGGCGTTCAGGAAAAAGGGGTTGCGGGTCGTTCCTTTCAAGAAGGGGCCAGATTATATAGATGCCGCCTGGCTGGCCGCGGCGGCCGGCGTGCCATGCTGCAATCTCGATCCTTATCTGATGACCCCTGATGGAATACGGGATTCGTTTGCCTTCAGATCAGGAGGAGCAGATTTAACCCTCATCGAAGGCAACAGGGGCCTCTTTGACGGCAGGGATGTCAAAGGTGCATCCAGTACGGCGGAACTGGCAAAGCTTCTGGCGGCTCCGGTGGTCCTGGTTGTGGACTGCACCAAGATGACCCGTACTGTAGCCGCCCTTGTGCTGGGCTGCATGCAGCTGGACCCGGAAACACAGATTCAGGCTGTCATATTGAACCAGATTGCAACTGACAGGCATGAACGGGTGGTCAGGCAGGCTGTGGAGGAAAACACAGGGCTTCCTGTTTTGGGTGCGGTCAGAAGAATGAAGGCTGATCCCATCCCCATGAGGCACCTGGGTCTGATACCCAGGGATGAATATCCTGGTGCAATGGAACAGCTTGACCGACTGGTCGGCGTCATAACGGATTCAGTGGACCTTCAGGCCCTGAGAGCAATTATGACAAGGCATCAGGGCTGGGCCTTCGGTGAACCGGATGCCTGGCCCAGC
>DTYO01000259.1 GCA_012961845.1 Thermodesulfobacteriaceae bacterium | reverse complement strand
TTTCAATATTGCAGAAAAACCATGTTCCTTACAATCTTCTGAAGGACACAGGAATTGAATTTACTTTCCACAGGAAACCCTATCTGCTCAATCTATCGGCGGCTTCGAGATCCCTTGCCCCTCCCGGTTATTCCTGGCACGCTATGAATGATTTTGACATAGGAGTACGGTCTGAAAAATACAGGATATACAATTTCAGAAAAGAGTTTGTACTAACCCCTCTTTTCAAGACACTGTTCAAGTTGAATCTGATAGGTCTGGACGATATTCGATACGGCCAGGGAAACAGGCTTGGAGTGAGATTTGAACCATGGCACATAAAGGTGAATTTTTTTCGTAAAGGCAAGGTCCGGAAGGAGATTAACTATGAAAGTCTTTATGTGCCCGGACAGGAATCCTGAAAAACATTTCATTCTCACAAGAGGCGTAATTACGCCATGTATTTCCGGGAGAAATTCACTCTTTATTACGGATAGGCACGATCTACCACTTTGGCTGAAATCCATCCTTGACAGCTGTCTGTCCCATCATCGTTCTGCCAGTATATCTCGTACCAGTTTCCCTGTTTGCCCATGACATCCAGCCGCCTCCCCGACCTCAGACAGCAGACCGGATCGCTGGAAACATCGGGACCTGAACGGACATTTGCTGCCCTGGGAATCACGAACAGCACCTCAGGAAGGGTGTCATCTTGTTGTTTTGGATGGTCCTGCCCTGTTCGATCATCTGTTTCTGCACCCTTTTGCACTGAACACGCCTGGGTATCCAAAGGTTCAGACTGCTGTTCAAAACCATTCCGTTCCATTTGGCAATACATAACGGTGGTCACATCCTTTTGAGTCCCGTTGACTCCGGCTGCATGATCTGCAGCTCCCTGAACATCATGCGTATTCATGCCAGTTTTTTCTTTGGTGCTGTCTGAAGCGGCCCCAGCGTTCATCTGCATGGCCATTGGTTCCGCACTCCTTGATGTACAAGACCTCCCGGAGGCGAATATTTTCTCAACGGCTGAATTCTTGATCATATCACCCTGCCATACCGCAAACGAAAATGACAGGGACACCAGTCCAATGCCCACTGCCAGCACGGAGGGCATTTTCATGCCGAGACGGCTGTTTCTCCTGGAAAAAAGCCGACGGCTACCTGTTCTCCCAGTACTGCCGCTGAATGGCGCCGGCAATGTATCAATGGCCGCCTCAACATCCCTGGCTCCAAAACACTGCCTGCCTGCTGCGGCTGTCATCAGCAGAGTACGATCCATTATTCGATTGATAAGGCGGGGAATACCGCTGGTGGACCGGAATATCGCATCAAGCGCCCGTGAGGTGAGTTTCAGATCGGGCCTTCCCGCCCTTGCCAAGCGGAAGTTTACGTATTCCCGCGTCTCTTCCCTGGAAAAAGGCCGAAGTTTCTCCATGACCACGATGCGCTGGGTAAGCTGCCCAAGCCCCGGGGAATCAAGCAGATCCTTGAGCTCCATCTGGCCAGCCAGAAGAATCTGAAGGAGTTTTCTCCTGTTTGTTTCAAGATTTGAAAGCATCCGGAGCTGTTCAAGAGTTTCACGTGGAACATTCTGGGCCTCGTCCAGGATGATCACCACATCCCTGCCGTCTTCTGCCAGTTCCAGAAGTTTTTTCTGAAACCGCTTCAACAGAACGGCCTGCTCCTGTTCACTCTCATCCGAACTGCATCCCAGCTCCTCCAGAAGAAGCGTCAATAACCCGCTGGGACTGACGGAAGGAGTAACCACTGCTACAGCGATTTTTTCCGGCCCCAGTTCCTTCAGAAGCATACGAATCAGGAGGGTTTTTCCCGTGCCGGCGCGGCCCATCAGGACCATAAAACCTTCTCCCCTTTCTATGGCGAATTTGAGGACTTCGAGGGCAGACAGATGAGTATTCGAAGAAAAAAAATATGAAGGATCAGGGGAAAGTCGAAAAGGAGCTTCCTTGAGCCCTAATAGCTTGATATAGTCTCTATAATTTGCCATAACTGCATGCCTTAAAGCAAAATGACACAAAAAAACAGAGAATCACCGATCAGTGTATATTGCCCATGAGATCATAGATCGGAGCCAGCAGGCCCATTACTATTATCGCAAATAGTACTCCCGCTACGCTCATTATCACGGGCTCCATGGTCTTGGAAAGATTTTCCACCATCTTGTTGACCACTGCCATGTAGTGATCTGCCACTATGGAAAGCTGTTCAGGCATATTTCCCGTCTGCTCGCCTACAGTCAACATCCTCAGGACAAAGGGTTCAAAAAAATCGACTCTGGCAAAGGCGCCGGATATACTCTCACCGGACATTACATCACTCTGTATCCGCAATACCCCTTTTTTCAGCAACTGGTGGGTCACTGACTGTTCCATTAATTCCAGGCTCCTTACTATATTGATTCCGGCTCCGGTGAGAACAGACAGGTATTCAAAGAAAAAGGCCAGCTGCGATGCCTTGATAACACTTCCAAGAACCGGCATCCTGGTCATCATCAGGTCCCATGCATACTTTACCCTGCTGTTTTTTTTCGACAGGACATAAAAAACCGTTGCCGCAAGGATTATTATAGGCAGAACAGGCCACCATATACTGAAAATGTGTTGGGAACCTATCAAGATACGGGTAGCCAGGGGGAGTTCGTGGAGACCCATATTGGAAAACAGCTCAAGCAGCTGTGGCAGCACATATATCATCCAGAACACCATTGCCCCTGTTATGGCTGCCAGCACGAAAAGCGGATAGATAAGTGCCCGCCTGGTCCTTGAAATAATTTCATCTATCCTTTCAAGGTGTTCTGCTGCATCGTTCAGTGATTTGTCTATATTTCCTGTTTCTTCTCCTATACCTGCAAGAGTTATAGTAATCCTTGGAAAGAAGCTGCTTTCCTGTTCCATTGCTTTGGAAAGCAGGTGCCCATCGTCCAGCCGCCTTGTGATCCTTTCGATTACAGCCTTGACTGAGGCATCGCCATGGGTACCGGCCATGTCTTCAAGGGCCTGCCTCACCGGGACGCCTCCCCTTATCAACAGGGCGATATTGCGTAGCAGTTCTGCAAGTGCCAGTCTGGTTATTTTCTTTTTTACACCGAATCCAGGTGGTATTATTTTCCTCCGGTATCTGGTCAGAACCAGTCCTCTGGACGCAAGATGGTTATACAGGACCTCCACTGAAGAAAAATCTCCATGTTCTTTCACTAGGGAACCTGACTTATCCATTGCTTCATAGGAAAATAAAGTCATTATCCCATGACCCTCTTGAGTTCCATTATGCTGGTCTTGCCTGAAAACACCTTTTTTCTTCCCGAGGCCCACATGTCTGTAAATCCCTCTTTCCTTGCCTGATCCTCTATTTCCCTGAAAGAGGCATCCTCGGCAACAAGCTTCACAAGCTCCCTGCTGAATGTCAGGATTTCAGAAACGGCCACACGTCCATGGTATCCTGTTTCCCTGCACTTGCCACAGCCGGATGGCTGGTAATATTCTGCTCCGGCTTGAAGACCACATTCTTCAAGGAGATCAGGCGGTGGACTCCACGGTCTCTTGCAGTGGGGGCACAGCAGCCTTACCAGTCGCTGGGCAATCACCCCCACCAGGGAAGTGGAAAGCATGTATGAAGATATTCCCAAGTCCCTCAGCCTGGCAAGGGCCCCCAAGGCAGTGTTCGTATGAAGTGTAGAAAGCACCAGATGCCCGGTCAGTGCAGCCCTGACCCCCAGTACCGCAGTCTCCCTGTCTCTGATCTCGCCTACCAGGATGACATCAGGATCCTGGCGCAGAAAAGTCCTGATGGCTGAGGCAAATGTGTATCCTGCCCTTTCGTTGACTTGTGTCTGTCTGGTCATGAGAAATTCGTATTCTATGGGATCTTCAACAGTAAGAATGTTCCGGCCTATAGCATCCTGCTCCCTGAGTGCGGCATAAAGAGTAGTGGTCTTGCCGCTTCCCGTAGGGCCGGTAACCAGGACCATACCGTGGGGCAAACTGAACAGTCTGACGAGTTTTTCTAGATCCTGCCCTTCAAAACCTAAATCTCTGATACTGAAGGAAGATCCGCCTCGCGATGGAAGAAGGCGCAAAACGAGATTCTCTCCGAAATTGGTCCTGACGGAAGATACCCTGATATCAAAGGCATCTCCCAGAAATTCAAATGACATTCTCCCATCCTGCGGTTTCCTCTGTTCGGAAATATCCATTCCAGACCGCACCTTGATATTGGTCACCAGCCGGTTGTGGAGACCCGACGTAAAAATGTGCGCAGGTCTCATAACTCCGTCTATTCTGAACATTATCCTCGAGGAGAGATCACTGGGTGTGATGTGGACATCCGTGACCCGGAGGCTGATGGCCGAATTCAGCAGTTTGTCAACCAGCCCAGCCACATTTACTTCCGCTCCTGGATCCAGTTTGAGCCTCTCCGTGACAGATGAAATTTCTTCTTCCACCGGATGTTCAAGGAGAAAATAAAAACGTTCTATCAGTTTCTTCAGCTCATTCATCCCCGCTATGTGAATAACGGGTGTACGGCCGGTTATACGAAAAATCAGTTCTGATGCAGTCTTGTCGTACGGATCTGATACGGCTATATGGAGTCTCCCTTCTTCGATATAAAGAGGCAGTATCAACTGCTGCCTCGCCATCTGAGCTGGAATTTTCTCCATTATCTCTCTGTCGGGCGCAAAGGTCCTCAAATCCATGAACGGTGATCCGCTCTGATCTGCCAGAACCCTCGCAAGATCGTTATCCGTGATAAAACCCAGCCGAATGAGACACTCGCCAAGCCTCTCACCGGTAGCACTCTGCTCGTACAGCGCAAAGGCTATCATATCTTCGTTTACCAAATCATATTGTAATAGAAGTTTACCTATCTGTGGACGCTGAGTTTGCATGGAATTTTTTTATAATTATATGTTAGAAACACTCCGGAGAGCATTCAGCCTTAGAGAACACTGTAATGATCATGTTCAGGAGTAGGCAGTTCAGACTGAATGGTCCTAAAAGATAGATCGACATTATTTGATTATCCTTGAACAGGCTTGTTCTCCAGCAGAGAAATTTGTTCCTCATCCTGGACAATCAGCTTCAACCTGCGGTTTAAACTATTATCCCGGATTATTCGGTTCGCATGCCTTCCAATCAGGCAGTATGGAAGGATTTCAGAGCGGGTTATTGGCTTCGAGAATTTGGTGAAGATGTAAGGCGGAGGGAGCTCGGACGTACTCTGGTACTTCAATTCCCTGACAATGCAGAAAATCTATTAAAACAGCGAACCCCCTGCACCTTCAAGGGCAGAACAGTTTTTCGTTGAATTTGCTGCATCTTTATGGAGAGGTTCATGAGTCGTGATATTCCATGCAACCTGCGGTAATTTATTTCGATCAGCTTTTGTTTGGTTATTGAAGCGAACAATTCCAGTCTGTTGATATCTGGAGCCGGTGCAATAGATTTTGGCTATTGAAGTCTGTTTAGATGGTGTATGCGTTACCATACATATTACTGTGCTTCCAAGACCTTCGCTGGCGCCTGCCCCCTGTCCAATTTCAAAATCCGGAGGTATGGCTCCGTCAGGAAGCAATCTGCCCAGTATGTCGGCCCTGCATATTTGAAAGTTTCTACCGGATATCTTTACAGCAGCTTCTGAAAATTCTGGATCCATAGCCAGAACTAGATTGGACCTGGATTCGTCGGAGAGCATTTCCGCAATTTGCATGGCCTGCTGCTGATATACATTATCTTGAATGATCTGATACTTACCCACGGCAGCTATACCGAATACACCTGCAAACAGTATAACTCCGGTAGTCTCCAGAAGAGTCATTCCTCTCTTATCGCAATTTTTACTGAAAAGGAACATGAAAAATTGTCCTGAAATTATTACCCGGTCCTTTTTACCATGTCATATCTAAAAAAGGCAAATTTTATGCCTTAAACCAGGATCACTCTGCATTGAAGATTGCATAAGATTTGGGCAAAAAGCTGTCTTTTACAACCGGTCGATTCTGCATATTTTTAATAATCGTAATCAAATACAAAAAAGATAATTTGACAGCCTCCTGCATCAGGTATTTATGTTGTTTTTTTTCAATTATTGCCTGTATTGCCGACTGTATGGACTTATCTCGTCCCCTGTGACAGAATATTTTTTACTGCTATTTTCAAGGTTCGGACAGCATAATTATCATTGATCAAGCAACCCCAACTTGCAGGTGGAATAATACGGGTTTATAAATATAATCAGGGTCGATATGGAAATAGTCTCTACATGCTCTGAAATGAGAAAACTAGTCTTGGATTGGCGGCGAAACAGTAATTTTTCTATCTGTCTCGTGCCAACCATGGGCTGCTTTCACGAAGGTCACCTGTCACTCATGAGGACTGCCAGAGAAAAGGCGGACCGCATGGTGGTGAGCCTGTATGTCAATCCTACCCAATTCTCACCAGGTGAGGACCTAGAACAATATCCCAGGAACATGAGAAAGGATATTCATTTAGCTGAGAACGAAGGTGTACACTGCCTGTTTACACCGGATTCCAGTGAAATGTACCCTGACGGCTTCCAGACATGGGTAGAAGTCACTAAACTGAGCAAGGGACTGTGTGGAAAATCAAGGCAGGATCATTTCAGAGGTGTTGCAACCATTGTAGCCAAGCTGTTCAATATAGTACAGCCGGATGTAGCTGTATTCGGGCAAAAAGATTACCAGCAACTTCAGATCATCAGGCGGATGGTGGAAGATCTGAATATTTCGGTTGAAATCGTTGGATATCCCATAATCAGGGAAAAGGACGGTCTGGCCATGAGTTCCAGAAATACGTACTTGTCTCAGGAAGAACGAAAATCGGCCGTATGCCTGTGGCACGCAATAAACAGAGCACACGAAATGGTTGCCGCAGGAATGGATTCCTGTTCTGAACTGGCAAATCACCTCCGGGAATATATCAAAACATATCCAGCCACCAGGATTGACTATATATTTATCGGTGATCCGGATACTCTGGAAAAGAAAGAAACAATAGAAGCCAGGACACTTCTTGCAATGGCAGTATGGGTAGGTAAGACAAGATTAATCGATAATACCATACTTATGGGCACATCCCAAAATTAGGAATTCCATTCATGAACAAGGCGCACCATGAGAATAACCGCGTACATGTACGTGATACATCAAGGATATTTTTTGGTGCATTAAACGCACCCTATAATCTATTTTTTGGTACAGCACAGTTACGGTAAAAAAGAAATTTTTTATAGTTGCCATTATGCCGGAATCTGCCTCTTGAAATAAGAATTATCTACTTACCACGATACGCACAGCAGTTTACTCTTAACATTTCATATAATCGGTCTGTCATTTCATGTTTAGAAAGATGCTTAAATCGAAGATTCACCGGGCAAAGGTTACAGAAGCCAACCTGGATTATGAAGGAAGCCTGACACTGGACAGGACAATAATGTATGCTGCAGATCTGCTGCCTTTTGAACAGGTTATGGTATACAATATATCCAACGGTGAACGCTTTGAAACATATGTAATAGAAGGCCAAAAAGATTCCGGTATAATATGCTTGAATGGTGCTGCAGCCAGAAAAGGTGCAAAGGGCGACCTTATAATAATTGCCTCTTATGGAACGTATTCTGAGCCCGAAATATCCCAAGGATCCAGCATCCTGATATTTGTGGATAAAAACAATAAGATACTGACAAGAAACCTGGAATCCTGGTGTTAATCCCTTCCCCCAGATGAAGATTTTTGTAATAAGTCTTGGCTGTCCCAAGAACAGTATCGATACGGAGTTGGTATTGGGTGCCATCAAATCATGTAAATCGGATGTCCATATAACCGCTGAATGTGAAAAGGCCGATGTCATTCTGATAAATACCTGCGGCTTCATAGAATCAGCAGTGAGCGAATCAATAGAGACTGTAATATCTGCTGGTCTTGAAAAAAATCAGACCAGAAACTGGTTGTTATGGGATGCATGGTGGAGAGATATAGGGAAGAGCTTGCATCCGAAATGCCTGAAATAGATATCTTCTGGGGTACAGGAAATCCCTCTCTTCTGGGTAGAAACATAGTTAATGCCTGTTCAGCTCCGTATGACACATCTGAGTTAAAGACGGCTTACTTTGTGAAGGACGTAAAGAGAGCAAATGGTGGAGACGAACACATATTCAGCCGCTTTGTTACCACCCCATTCTGGCGTGCCTATGTAAAAATTTCTGAAGGATGTTCAAACAGATGTACGTACTGTCTTATACCTGGTCTGAGGGGAGAAAATATTTCGAGACCTGTATCAGGGATAGTCAGGGAAGTAAATGCCCTTGCAGAAAAAGGAGTCAGGGAAGTGACTCTTGTGGCGCAGGATCTCACTTCATATCTGTATGAAAATACAGATTTGGCGGATCTTCTGACCATACTTGAAAAAGATACGGATGTGACCTGGTTCAGGTTGCTCTACCTGCATCCATCAGGAATTGGTTCAAGACTCCTGGAAGTTATTTCTGAAAGCAGTTCAGTACTGCCCTATCTAGATATACCGGTGCAGCATGCAAGTGACAGAATTCTTCGCAGGATGGGAAGGAACTACGATACTAGGTCATTAGAACATCTATTCAGCAATATAAGAAAAATTATTCCAGAGGCAGCCGTCAGAACTACCGTAATGGTGGGATTTCCAGGAGAATCACCGGAAGACTTTCTGATTTTGAAAAATTTCATAAAAAAACACAGATTCAGACACATGGGTTGTTTCGTCTATTCTGATGAAGATGATTGTGTTTCTTACAGATTCGTAAACAAGGTTCCTGGGGAACTGGCTGAAGAAAGAAGAAAAGAAATAATGGAAATACAGGCAGATATTTCCATGGAACTGAATTCTACCATGATAGGACGGACCGAAGACGTTCTAATTGAAGGAATAAGCCCTGAAACAGAACTCCTGCTCACAGGCAGGACAGTATTTCAGGGCCATGATATAGATGGCATTACATATATAAACAGTGGTAATGCAATTGCCGGGGATATCGTTCCGGTAAAGATAACATCATCTCACATCTATGATCTTGTAGGGGAAATTGTGGATGACGACCGAATAACAGCAGAAAATCCTTATTGCGACAATCACTGACTCTCAGGTATCTTCCAGATTATTCGCTTCAAAAGCCGAACAAATACTAATTTGTTTAAATTACAGAATGTTATATGAAATATAGTAAGTCAAAGACTGCACCAAAAAGGTACAGCGAATTCAACGAAAAAGTGTTCTGCATTTGAAGCCACAAGGAGGAGTGCGAATTCACCATATCTGCTGCATTGTCAGGTACCTGAAATACTAGAGTACATCTGTAACCCCTCCGCCTTACATCTTAGACAAACCCGCGAATCGAATAATCCGGATTAAATACCTGTGTTGCGCTCAAAAAATTATAATCGAAATATCAGCACAATATACATGATGTTTTTCTTGTGGGCCTTGTTCAATAATAAAATTTCTGATTTTTAGGGGCATCTTCATATATCGAGCTCCTGCACTTCAAGCGCATGTGACTGAATAAATTCCCTGCGTGGAGCAATCTTTTCGCCCATTAGAGTAGTAAACAATCGCTCAGATTCATCTGCATCCCGTATTGTAACCTGGAGGAGTGTCCTTTTTTCCGGATTCATGGTTGTTTCCCACAGTTGATCAGGGTTCATTTCCCCCAATCCCTTATACCTCTGGACCATGACTCCCCTTCTGCCTTCATTCCTGAAAAAATCAAGCAGATCCTGGGTGGTTTCAAACTCTTTTTTCGATCCATCCTTCAAACTGACAATAACAGATCTGCCAACAATAATCTGAACCCTCCTGTATGCCTTGAGAAGCTTCCTGAATTCATTCTGCTGAACCAGAGATTTCCCTACCGTACAAGTAAGATATGCCAAGCCTTTCATACCGACAGAGAAATCATAACCTGAACTTTCGGATTCGGCTGGTTTTACTCTGCCTACCCTGTATTCCTTTTCATGAAGCCTGTCAGCCAGAGCTTTCATATAGGAATAATCATTGACTCCGGATGCAAGGTCTTCGGACATGACAAGCAGATCCTGTGCGAGCTGTCTCCACATGCCTATATGAGACAGTCCTTCCATGGCTTCTTCATAATCCACCAGGTCGGCAAGCAGCTTCTTGAGTTTTAGGCCCTTTATGCAAAAATCAGTGCCTTTGGGCATGACATCCTTATCAGCCGTAGATCTGTTGAACAGATATTCATCAAGTTCGGACTCATCCTTCAGAAATAATTCCTTCTTTTTTCCTATACCCACCCTATACAATGGAGGTTGTGCAACGTATAAAAACCCGTTTTCCACAAGAGAAATCATCTGACGGTAGAAAAATGTCAGCAGCAGTGTTCTTATGTGTGCTCCATCCACATCTGCATCTGTCATTA
>DTYO01000258.1 GCA_012961845.1 Thermodesulfobacteriaceae bacterium | reverse complement strand
TTTGAATCCCTCAGCATTACTTTCAAAAGGGTCATGAATATTCTGAAAGATTTTGCCGGAGGTGCCGTTCGGCCTTCCCGTCTGAAGGAGGAGGCGGAAAAAACTCTTTATGAGAGATACCTTGAAGTGGAACAGGAGGTCAAGGCATGTCTGGAACAAAAAGATTATGAAACAGCCCTGGCGGCCCTCCTGACGCTGAAATCCCCTGTGGACAGATTTTTTGACAATATTCTTGTCATGGCCGAAGATCCTGAATTGAGAAACAACCGCCTGGCCCTTCTATGGCATATCGCCAGGCTGTTTCTCAGGGTAGGGGATCTGTCCGCTATTTCGGTCCCCGGGAGATGAATAAGGGGGGGATGCCGTTTATTCCGGTTCCGTCCACAGCGGAGGTGTCCTCTAATCCAACCTCCACTTTTCCGTTTCCTTGCGTATCTCTTCCGTTTTCCGCAGCTCAAACCGCAGTCGCGCCAGTTCTCTTTCCAGGGTGCGGTTTTCTCTCTTGAGTTTTCGGCAGAGGGACTGCTGATGGACCAGGGCCGATTTGAATTCTGCAAGTTTCTTTTTGTCTGCCAGGATCTGGTCTATCAGGCGGACCTCCCCTGGCGTAGTGCCTGTACACTCCTCCGTGTGCAGGATTCTCACATAGTTTTCTTTCGGTTCGTCGTATATGCAGAGATAGAATGCAGCGCCACAGCAGTGTTCCGGATCCTCCAGAAGCTGCCTGAGTGTAGTCACGGCCTCCTGTTCCTGTCTGTTGTGCAGTGCAGCCAGCGTTTGCTTCCATAGATCGACGTTCTGTGAATGCAGCTGGATCGTTGCAGGAACCGGCACCGGTCGCTTGCATCCACAGCATACAGTCAGGAATAGCATGGCAAGACTGACCAGAACACAGCCCCTTTTCCAGGAATGACAGCCAGGTTGTCTGGCGGTGGACTTTCTACCCAAATTTTCCCTCCATGGGCTACAATTATTTCTCTGGCTATGGCCAGGCCTAAACCGGCACCATCTTTTTTGCGCAGTGTCTGAACCTGATAAAACTTGTCAAATATCTTTTTCTGTTCGTTTGGTTCTATACCTGGCCCTGCGTCAACAATACCAATTCTCAACCATTTCTTCTCAGTTTCTTCGGTGCTGTCCAGTAATATCTTGATTGCGGCAGAACCGGGACTCAGCTTAACAGCATTGTGGAGAATATTCATCATTGCCCTGAAAAATCGTTCCTCGTCTACAGGAACTACAGGGTCCAGTCCGGAGCCCGGGCACAGCTCTATTTCCAGTTTTTTTTCCCAGGCCAGCGGTTTCAAGGTCTGAATTATGCCGGACAGCAGCTTGACGGAGTCAACAGGCTTTTTTTCTATTACCTCCAGCCTTGCCTTCAGTCTGGAAAGGCTGAGGAGTTCATCAATGAGCCTGTGAAATCGTTCCATGCTCTGATTCAATATGGTTACAAGTTTTTTCTGTCTTTCATTCAGGGTGCCGATTTCCGATTCCGAAAGAAGCTTCGCCGCCTCTATCATGGAGGCCAGCGGGGTCGTGAGTTCATGACTTGCCATCCCTATGAAATCCGATTTCAGCTTGTCCAGTTCTTTCAGCCTCACGGACATCATGTTGAATGCCTCTGCAAGTTCGCCCAGCTCATCCCTGGACTGCACAGGGATTTTCTGGTCGAAATGGCCTTGGCCTATTATTTCTGTGCCCCGTATAAGGCTGTCTATAGGGACCTTGATGTATTTGTAAAGGAACCACGGAGCCATGAGTGCGAAGCTGATGGCCCCTGCCAGGACTATCACTGTGAGTTTTATGGCGTTGCTGCTCAGTGTGGAAATGGTGGCAGATCTCCGGTTTCGTTGGTCCTGCATCATTGCTTCCATTCGGCTGATGCCGGCTGCGATCCTAGATGAAATCAATTTGATGATCTGTTCTCTTCCCGCTTCTACAGGAGTGATCTCAGGCGCCTTGTTCAGCGCAGGGTTCGCCTTTGCCAGTCTGGCCACCTTGCTCAGCCTGTCGAGCTGGATGTCCAGTGCCTCAATGGTGGGGATCAGGTCATAAGAGGTGCTTTTCCGAATTTCCAGGGTCTTTTCCTTGAAATCCTTCATAACCGAGAGAAGCAGCCAGTAGGAATCCTGCTTGTGAAGTGTCACCAAGCGGCGGCCTTCAGCCTCAATGGTCGGAAGGATTCTCTTCAGGTATTCTATGGTCTTGGAAAGGTAGATGTCTTGTTTTGCAACTTTTGTGGCGTAGCGTTCCAGTTGGGACAGGGAATATACTGATACCGCACAGGGCAGGACGAGGATAGACAGCAGGAGCATGTATCCCAGAAAAAGTCTATTGAACAGGCTCAGCCTGTTGCCTGATCTTTTCATCGTAAACTGTTTGCCGACAATTTCTGTCAGCAGTAAGCATGGATTATTGGAAAGGCTTTCTCAATACTGAAAATGGTTTAACGGGTGATTTAAACATTTTTTTTTGGTACATTAGCAGAAGTCTGAGTAAATTCTCAACCATAATTAAATGGAGAGCCTTATGTTTGGAAAGAAAAATATTGAGACCGGTACTTCTGACTCCGGGGGCTGCAGGGTCCTGCTGGTTGATGATGATGTAAATATCCTTGAAGTGATGAAAATGAGAATAGAACTTCTCGGGTATGAAGTTGTTGCCGTTTCGCAGCCTGAGGAAGCTCTGAAATGCTTTGAGGATCAGGGAAACTTTGATCTGCTGCTCACTGACCAGAAGATGGACGGAATGACAGGCCAGGTGTTGATGGAGTCATGCCTGAAAGTAGATCCTGATGTTCAGACTATCATTTTCACGGCTTACGGGACCATAGAACAGGCCGTGGAAGCGGTTAAGTCAGGAGCTTTTTCATACGTAACCAAGCCAATTGACCATGAAGATCTTGCGCTGAAGATCCAGAGGGCCCTTGAAAAAAGAGAACTGTTGAAAAAAGTGGATGAACTGGAAAGGATCGTGGAGGGACAGTTCCAGTTTTCCGATATGATAGGCAGCAGCTCACAGATCAAATCTGTATTTGAACAGATAGTAAGGGTGGCGCTGATCGACAGTACCATTGCAATATATGGTGAATCCGGTACCGGAAAGGAACTGGTGGCAAGGGC
>DTYO01000257.1 GCA_012961845.1 Thermodesulfobacteriaceae bacterium | reverse complement strand
GATCCCGAGCATGTCCGCACGGTTGACTATTATTGTATTGGCCGACGGGATATCGAGGCCTGATTCAATGATGGTGGTGCATACTAGACAGTCTATCCTTCCCTTGACAAATCTGATCATCACGTCTTCAAGTTCCCGGGGCTCCATCTGTCCGTGACTCACTGCAATCCTGGCATTTGGCACCAGTTTTCCGATGTGATCTGCCAGTCTTTGAAGTCCTTTGATCCTGTTGTGCACAAAGAACACCTGTCCCTTCCTGGCTATTTCTCTGGTGATTGCACCCTGGATCAGTGTATTATCGAATTCCGCCAGAAACGTCTTTACAGGCAATCTGTCCCTGGGAGGCGTGTTTATCACCGAAAGATCCCTTACCCCCAGCAGAGACAGCTGGAGGGTTCTGGGAATGGGTGTAGCCGTAAGCGCAAGGCTGTCTACATTTTTCTTCAGTCTCTTGAGCTGTTCCTTGTGTCTGACTCCGAAACGATGTTCTTCATCTATTATCAGACAGCCCAGGTCCTTGAATCTGACATCCGACTGAAGGAGACGGTGTGTACCTATGACGATGTCGATCCGGCCGTCGGCAATGCCGGCTACTGTCTCCTTCTGCTCTTTCCTTGTTTTCAGCCGGCTCAGTGCGGAGACAGTCACAGGAAATTTTTCGAAACGCTTGCTGAAGGTCCGTTCGTGCTGTTCTGCAAGGAGCGTGGTAGGAACCATCACAGCAACCTGTTTTCCCCCGGCAACCGCTTCAAAGGCAGCTCTCATGGCGATTTCCGTCTTCCCGTAGCCAACGTCTCCGCACAGGAGCCTGTCCATGGGTTTCGGCTCCTGCATGTCGGCCAGGATTTCTTCTATCGAGGCCGCCTGGTCACTGGTTTCCTCGTATGGGAAGGAAGCCTCGAACTGTCTGTACAAGGCGTCAGGAGGCGAGAATCCGTGTCCTGAGGTGATTTTCCTGGATGCGTAGAGATCTACCAGTTCGTGGGCTATTTCGTATACCGCCTTTTTTACCTTCTTTTTGGTCAGCTGCCATACGGAACTGCCAAGCTTGTGAAGTTTGGGCGGGCGGCCTTCCACTCCTACGTATTTCTGTATGAGTCCTAGCCGGTCCACAGGCAGGTACAGTTTGTCGCCGTCCCTGTATTCGATAACGAGAAATTCTCCGACACTGTCCTTGGTCTCCATGTGGACGAGTCCTCTGTAGATGCCTACACCGTGATCCCTGTGGACCACAGGTTCATGGATTTTCAGGTCTTCAAAAGTAACGTCTCCCGGGAGATGTTTTCTGCGTCTGGCCTTTTTTGCCCGTCTGCCGGTGCTGCCGAAGAGTTCCTCTTCCGTAATGACAGTCAGCCCCTCGGTGGGGAGGCTGAAGCCCATGCTGAGCATGCCTGTGCAGATCGTAATGCCCGGTTTTTCAGGATCCCTGAGGAGCGGGGCAGAGACTGCAGTGGCGGGCCTGTCATCGTTGCACAGGCCGTGGTATTCGAAGAGTTCAATCAGCCTTTCCGCCTGTCTTCTGCCGGGTGCGGCCACCACGATCCTGTCCCCTGCATCGAGCCACTGTCTTATTCTATCGGTTACCGGCGCCAGTATGTTTTCAGCCATGCCCGCCTGGAAGTTCCGTATGGGAATATCCGGCATAGCGGCATCAAGGTCTATTTCAACTGTTCCGGACTTCGGCAGATCGGCCTGGCGTTCTTCCAGAATATTCATGTCCTTCAGGTGCCAGCAGGGGTGTCCGTCCATCTTCCTCAAAACGGATTCCGGATCGGCAATGAGGTCTTCCAGGGGGGAAAGCAGCCTATGATCCTGCAGGCCGGACCGGTACGCAGCTTCGCAATCGTGCCAGTATTCTTCCAGCGCGGTTTTCACCTGGTCCGGTTTTTCTATTATCACCTGGGTATTTCCAGGCAGGAAATCCATGATGGTGGAGAAATCCCGGTATAGAAAGGGAAGAAGAATGCGGTTTCCTTCAAGGGCGCGTCCAGTGTCCAGCTGCTGAAGCAGTTCATGTATGCGCCGGACCGGCCAGTCATAGTCAGCTGCCTGTGCCACCACTTTTTTCTTTATGTCTTCAACCTCCACCCGCTCCAGTATCAGTTCGCCGGCAGGGAGAATGACCAGTTCGTCGACGACTTCCGATGAACGCTGTGAAATAGGATCAAACAGACGTATGTCTTCAACAATGTCTCCAAAGAAGTCTATCCTTACAGGGAGTTTGGTGGTGGGAGGGAATATGTCTATCAGGCTTCCCCGGACCGAGAATTGTCCCCTGGTCCGGACAGCGGATGTGTTTTCATATCCCACGTCAACCAGCCAGTCCAGCAGGGCATCTCTGTCTGTTTCTTCTCCCTTCTGAAGGAGCTCTACGTGATCCAGGAGTATCGTTTTTGGTACGGTGCGTTCTGCCAGAGCCTGCACCGGTGCGACTATTATTGCCGTTTTATCCATGGTGGCCATGCTGTACAGGGTGTAGATCTTCTGAGATACTGTGACAGGTGAGGGAAGAAGCGGGACAAAGGGCAGGGATTCATGATGCGGAAACGCGAGAACATGACTGTCCAAAAAGAATGAGATGTCCGCGGTCCTTGTCTCGGCTTCCCTGGCAGTGGGGGTGACCCACAGGACTATTTTTTCAAGATGTCTGAACAGTCTTGCAGTCATCCAGGCGGGTGCACTGCCGGGGACGCCGGTTATGTCGATTTGTCCTTCCTGTTTTTCCAGGCTTTTTAGAAGTTGAGCTGTTATCAGTTCAGAATTCATGTGTAATTTGTGTTTGCGTAATGCGACCGGGATACGGCGACGTGGTAACCAGTCACACAATTATGCTGTCAATTGATTGTTTCTGCAGAATGTGTGCATCCAGAAAAATATTCAGCAAGACCGGGCCAGGTGCGGGGAATATGCGATATTGCGGGATTTGTTGTCGGGCAGAAATCCTGAATTCCGGTGGAAACCAGGCAATAACGACCATTTGCGGATATACACCGGAAAAGATCAGACTCTGGTCCTGTCAAACTCGTCAAGGTGTCGGATGGTGTCTTCTTGGTTCCAGGAGTCCCACAATTCGAATGCTATCAGTGACTCAGGCAGACTGCAGTTGCATGATTCCGCCAGCCATCCGATGGAGTCCCTGAAAATTTCTGCAGGATCTGCATCGGCGGAATCCATGCGTACAGGGTTGCACGGCACAAGCTGCGGCAAAGACAGGTCGTAATTGGTTCTGAAGTAGTCCAGAAAATATTCAAATGTCGTATCCGGTATAATATCCTGGGAAAAGAGTCTTTCGTATATGTTTCGGGTCACCGATTTTATCAGAAGGTCCATCATAGTGTTCATTTCATTTTCCCTGTGTCCGGAGGCGAGAAACGATTCGGTCAGGCGCAGCAGTATGAACAGGCATCCAATCAACAGGCGTTCTCTGACATCTGCCTGTCTTGCTGCTGCGCTGATTGCGGCATCTGTTATATCTGCTGAAATCGTGCAGAAATGACGGGCCAGATTTTCTACTGCAGGCGGCGAAGATTCATGGCGGGCGGGCCGGCCGGAACGGCTTTCTCCGCCTGGTCCATCTGTATTTACGGGGCAGGTCATCTCAATAACATCACCGGGTACTTCAAAGACCTCATGCACTGATTTTACCTTATAACCGGCTTTTGTAAATAAACGGGACCTGAAAAAAATGTCCTTTTGCTCCGTAAATGTGTTGAACGCCAAAAATAATCCTCAAAAAAACACGAAAAGCTCTGGTGTTTTGGCCTGCCAGCCCTTTTCCCGGGATAATTCAGCGATCAACTGCTCTTCCTGCTTTTCAGAATAGAGTTGGACAGGCATACAAAGTTTTCTATACTGACAACTTCCGGCCTGTCTCCGGGATCTATGCCGCAGCGGGTCAGCGCCTCCAGTAACGAATCCCTGGGCAGTCCGCAGAATCCCTTAAGTGAATTGGACATTTTTTTTCTTCTCTGCTGAAATGCGGTCCTGACGGTCTCCTTGAAAACAGTGAAATCTTCTGCAGCTGTCACCGGTGGTCTGAATGAAAACCGAACCAGTGTTGACGCCACTTTTGGTTTTGGGCGAAAAAGTGTTGCGGGAACGTCCAGAAGTTTTGTTATCCTGGCCGCATAACCGGTGATTACCGCGAGTACGCCGTAATCTTTACTGCCTGGACTGGCCATAAGGCGTTGGGCCACTTCCTTCTGAAACATCAGAACAGCCCATTCAATCGAGTCTCTTTCGTCTATCAGTTTGAAGACCATCTGGCTGGATATGTTATAAGGCAGGTTGCCGAATATCTTCAGCGCCTCATCCAGCTCCTTTGACAATTCTCCAAAAGATATGTCGAGCATGTCCCCTTGACGCAGCTCCACGTTTTCGGGCATCCGTCCTTCTTTGGCCAGCCATGCCAGAAGCCTTTCATCGATTTCAATACCGATTATCCCGGCGGCGGTCCCGGCCAGTTCAGCAGTCAGGGCTCCAAGCCCGACTCCCAGTTCAACTACCCTGTCCCCCGGTTTGACGCCCGAAACTTCAATGATCGTTCTGACGGTATGTTTGTGCACGAGAAAATTCTGGCCGAGAGAACGTCTGGTTGGCGGTTTTCCGGTATATTTCTTATTTGTATGATCCACAGCAGCTACTTCCTGCTTTCAGTCTCTGTGATGATTTTTTTCAGTCGCCGTTTCTGCCTGAGAATATAAAGCTTGAGCGCCAGAAAATATGCTGCAACCCCCAGGGGTACGGCCAGGATAAATCCTCCAAGCAGTACGGGCCACATCAGGCTGAATGTATGGGTTATCAGCGGAATGAGGTCATCTGACAGTTCTGCCTGGGAAAGCCGGTTCATGATGTTTTGGACCTCTGCCCATGAAAGGGATTTTTCAGTAAAAAAAGTGCCCAGTTTCCAAGCTGCAAAATAGTGCGCCGGAATAGTAAAGGGATTGCTCACCATCAGGCTTGCCAGCAGGGCCGCGAAGGGGTTTCCTCTGCCCAGGGTGGTGAACAGGACGAGCAGCACTGCATGGAGCGGGATCGTAGGGGTCAGCCCCACAAACACTCCCAGACCGATTCCACGGGCAAGATAGAAGGGGTCACCCCGTAGCCGTACGAGCCTCAGCCAATGGTAGCGGATAATCCTCAGGGGATTCCACATGCCGAACCATCTGCCCGCTTTAGATGTTTGCTGTAGCTCATTACCGGGTAATTTGCGTTTGTTTGGCATAACCTCCCGATTTGTATCTGCTCACAGCGTGCCGTAAATGCAGGACGGCAGGCATGAAGGCGTACTCCCTGTCCTCCGGCTGCCTGCCGGCGGCACATATGAGATGCCACCGGTAATTTCCAGGGGACAGACCGGCTCAGAGGGCGGTTTTACATCCAGGCTGGATCCTTGAATATACATCCGCATCATCTCCTGCTTCAATTCCGGCTTTGAGCTGATGGTAGCCTGCTTTGGCTATCATCGCAGCATTGTCCGTACATAATTCAGGATCCGGAAAATAGGATGAGTAACCGATATTTTCAGCTGTTTCAGTCAATTTCTGCCTGAGTCTCGGATTGGCAGCCACTCCACCTGTCACCACTATTTCATGGATTCCGTGTTCCCGGGCCGCCGTGATGGTTTTTTTCACGAGCACATCGACTACCGCCTCCTGAAAAGAGGCACATATGTCTGGAACAGGGAGTTTACCGTCTCCTGTCATTCTTTTTACGGATGTCAGTACTGAAGTTTTAAGACCGCTGAAACTGAAGTCAAGGGGCGTATCAGGTAATATGGCTCTGGGATAGGAAAAGGCATCGGGATCACCGCTGGCCGCCAGTCTGCTTATCACCGGTCCTCCAGGATAATCCAGCCCCAGGATTTTTGCCACCTTGTCAAAGGCCTCGCCAGCCGCATCGTCTCTTGTGCGGCCGAGAAGTTTGGCTGAAAGCATGTCCCTGACCAGGTAGATACTGGTATGCCCGCCTGACACGACCAGCCCTATAAATGGAAATTCCGGTCTTCTGTCCTGAAGAAATGCTGAACACAGATGCGCGTGGAGATGGTTCACCCCTGTAAACGGTATTCCCCTGGCAAGGGCAATGGCCTTGGCGAATGAAAGGCCCACTACAAGGGAGCCCACCAGTCCGGGTCCCTGGGTTACCGCTATGGCATCTATGGATGAAATTTCCAGTGAGGCATCTGAAAGGGCCTTTTCCACGACCCTGTAAATATCCTTCAGATGGTGTCTCGATGCCAGTTCGGGTACAATGCCGCCGTATTGCCTGTGGATGTCGATCTGTGAAGCGACTATATTGCTCAGCAGGCAGGTACCGTTTTTCAATACTGCCGCAGCAGTTTCGTCACAGGATGACTCTATTGCTAGGACCAGCTCCGGTCCTTGTCTTGAATTCCTTTTTGTGCAGTGTTTCCCTGCCATATTATTCGATTTCCGCTCCGGCGGTCTCAAACGATCCTTGTGCCCGGCGTCAAAAAACATTTCAGGATGGCCATTGTCTCAACATTGGGTGGCCAATCATAGGCCGGGTAAAACCACCCCGGCCCTCCGGGATCTGTATGATTCCGGGATGTCAGCCGGAAATGTCCACAGAAAATAAAGACACTGTGGAACTCACGTACCAACATATTATCCAGGATTATTCGTATGGCAAGTGTCCAGAAAATGCCGTCAACTTCGTCACCGGCGAAATAAGGTGATGTCATGGTCTCTTCAGCTCTTCCGGGAAATGGGTATCCGGCAGTTTCACTATCCGGTTCCCTGACTACTTATTGGGAATCCGCTGTACGCCGGTTCCGGCTTCAATGTCTGTTGCCCCCTGTGTCGATTGCGCTCTGTATGTCATGTTCAGAAAACATGACTTGTCCCGGCAGCTTATTCAGCAGATGAAGGCGATCGGAACGGAAGACTCATCTCATATTTTTTAAGCTGGCCCTGATGGTGACACAGACCGGGAGGTACCCGGGCGCAGGTAGAGAACATTCCAGGACTCTCCCGTTCCGTCTGCCGCCTCCCTTGTGCTTCCGGTTTTTCATCAGATGTTCGATGTTTACTTTCAACCCGGATTATTCGGTTAGCGAGTTTGACGAAGATGTAAGGCGGAGGGGATACAGACGTACTTTGGCACTTCAAATTCCTGACAATGCAGTCGAGCTGGTGAAATCGCAAATCCCTCCCGGTTTCAAGTGCCGAACACTTTTTTAGTTGAATTCGTTGCACCTTTCTGGTGCGGTATATTGACTTACGCTGTTCTGTGCAACTCAATGTAATTCATATCAATTAGCGTTTGGTCGGCAGTTGAAGCGCACAGTCCGGATTACAGGCCCGCCCTAACCATGGCCTGTTTTAGTGGAACACCGCAGCCTTTGGATGTGCCTCGAAAACAACCATAAAGTACTCGTTTACCGGATGATCCGTCTTTTCTGCTGGTCAGACTGCCTCTTCAGGAAGCACGGCAATGTGCCGGGCGGAGGGATTATCGGCCTGGGAACGGGGACGATTCCAGTCTTCTGTATTTTCGAAAAACTTGCCAATCAGGTGATCCGGATTATAAAATGAGAAAATAAAAGTTAGTTAAGGACGGTAGTTATATCAACAGGATTCGTAGGCGTTTTTTTCTGAATGGAGGGATAAGGTGGCAAAGATCATTGTAGTGGATGACGTAATCGATGCGGGTATCCTTATTAGGAAAATTCTATCCAAAAAGGGTCATGAGGTCTTTCCTTTTTCAGAAGAAGAGGAAGCCTTGGATTTTGCACGGAAGAATGAGCTGGATCTGGCTATTCTGGATATCAAACTGAAGAAAATGAGTGGGCTGGAGGTTCTGGAAGAACTCAAGAAGATAAGGCCTGAGATAAAGGCAATGATGCTTACCGGCTATCCTACCATAGAAACCGCAAGGGAATCGCTGAGTATCGGGGCAAACGACTATTGTGTGAAGCCCATCGATAAAGAGGAGTTGGAAAACAAGGTCGCTGAGCTTCTTTCTTCCTGATCACCTCAGCAGTTCCGGGAGCATGGTCGCTAGGGAAGGGAAGAGCAGCATCAGCGCGATGCATGCGGCAAATGCACCGAGAAAATAGGTGACCCCTCTGAACACCGAACTCAGCGGAACATCGCCTGCCATCCCTGCCACGATATAAGTGTTAATCCCCACAGGAGGTGTAATAGCCCCCATTGATGTGATTATGGTGATTATTACAGCAAACCACAGGGGATTATAGCCGAGTTTCTCGGCAACAGGGAAAAAGATTGGAATAGTGATCATGAGGAGCCCTAGGGCATCCATGATCGCCCCGCCGAAGATATAGATGGCGAGCATCATCATCAGAATCACCGACCGCGGTACAGGCAGGCCGGCCACCCAGTCTGCAGTTTCGTATGGGAGACGGGTGATGGTCAGAAATTTGCCGAAGATCACGGCCCCTGCCACAATAATCAGGATCATGCTGGAGGTGTGTACGGTGTCCTTCATGGCTGCTGCAAATTTTTTCCACGTGATGTTGCGGCCGGCGATTGCGATCGTCAGAGAAAAAAAGGCTCCTGCAGCCCCTGCTTCGGTGGGGGTAAACCAGCCCAGATAAAGGCCTGCCATCACCAGGCAGAAAAGTATCAGCATTTCCACCGACCCTGGCAGACTTGCGAGTTTCTGCCTGAAGGATGTTCTGGGGCTGGATGGTCCCCATTCAGGGTGTATCCTGCATATGGCAAAGACGGTCACTAACAGTGATGCCGACAGGATCAGCCCCGGCAGGAGAGCGGCAAAAAAGAGCTTTGCTATGGACTCGCCGGTGGACAGCCCGATCACAATCAGAACTACACTCGGGGGTATGATGACTCCCAGTGTGGCTCCGCTGGCAACCGCTCCGGTGTTCAAGCAGTCTCTGTACCCGAGTTTTTTCATTTCAGGCAGTGCAACCGCACTCATGGTGGCCGCTGTGGCGGCATTAGATCCGCATATGGCTGCAAAGCCTGCACAGGCCATAATGGTGGCCATGGCAATGCCGCCGCGGATATGGCCGATCCAGGCATGGGCAGTATTATACAGGCGGTTGCTGACTCCTGCCTGAAAACAGATGTTTCCCATGAAAATGAAAAACGGGATGACAGCAAGTCCATAGGAAGAAAAAGTCTGCCAGACGGCATTGCCGGCCGAACTGATTGCCGCAGTAGGACTTACCACCCACGCGAAACCGGCAAAGCCCACCAGTGCCATGGCAAAACCTACGGGGATCTTGAACAAGAACAACACCGCAAGAAGGGCCGCAATGCCTAATATACCTACGGTACACGGGTCCATCAGGAATAATGTTCCGGCTTCAGGCAGTGGGCAAATGCTTTTTTCGCCTGCTCTCTGTGTCGGGCGGAAAAATCTATGTCCAAAATAGAGGCCGCACAGCCGCTTGTTTTTTTTATGTCCGCACTGGGAACCAGGATATTCATGTCTGGACAGAAAATGACTTGTAAAGACTGTGCAGGAAATCCAGGAACAGATTCAGGCAGAGCCCTGCGAATCCAACCGCTACAGCGAGAATGAAAGGGTAGTATGGTATTCTCAGGGTTTCAGACACTTCTCCTGAACCGAGCATGTTCCAGGCTAGGCGCAGCAGACTGTAGCAGATCAGGCAGAAAAACAGCATGCACGACAGATCGCCTGTCATCTTCATAAAGAACCTGAAACGTTCAGGGAGACGCCGAAACAATATGTCTACCGCTATGTGGACCTTTTCTGCCTGACTACTGCCCAGACCGAAGGAAGCAATTACAGCAGAGCCGAACCCCATGAGTTCAAAAGACCCTGTAATAGGCATGTTCAACGGCCTGAGGACCATGTTCAGAACGGCAGTGATCATGGTGACTACAAGGGTTCCGCACGCAAGTATCATCATCCATCGGTTGCATGTGTCCGTAATGAGTCTGAGAGGTTCCATGGCCCTGTGGATTAGATGCAGTCTTTTCATTATACGTTACCAGGAGGGCACCTCTCTCGGAGGTGCCCTGGAAATAGTACCGGTTTCTGCCTCGGCCGGATGCCCTGCAGCTGCAAAGCGGAGGACATGAAAGCGTATTTTCTGTGCTTCGATTGTCCTCCAGTGCTGCAGATGCAGTGGCCTGTGAGCAGAGTTGTTTTTCCGGCCTACCGGATCTCCTTAACCGGTATTTTTTCGTATTTCGCCTTCAGGGTATAGAGGTCATCCAGAAATTTTCTGGCTGGGAGTCCTCTGGCCGATGTTTCTTTCAGCCATTTTTCTGTTATCGGCCTGACTTTTTCATGCCAGAGTCTGTCTTCTTGTTTTCCTAGCTCTATGAACTCCACCGAATATTTCTTTCTGGACCACTCGATGGACTCCTTTCCGTGATAATCTACGTAGTTGCCCGTCCATATGGAGTGCTTTCTGGCGAGATCGTCAAGGACTGCTTTTACATCCTGCGGAAGGCTGTTCCACTTGTCCAGGTTC
>DTYO01000256.1 GCA_012961845.1 Thermodesulfobacteriaceae bacterium | reverse complement strand
CTCCTCTTGCTTTCATGCGCGGGAGGACCCTGAACGATGCATTCATAATCTTGGATGAGGCCCAGAACACCACGCCCGAACAGATGAAAATGTTCCTCACAAGGCTCGGATACAACTCCAAGGCCGTCGTAACCGGTGACATCACCCAGATAGACCTGCCCGACAAACAGCTTTCAGGCCTTCTTGAAGCAAAGAGAATACTTACGGACATCGATGACATAACCTTTGTCACGTTTTCCAAACGGGACGTGGTCAGGCACAGGCTGGTCATGCAGATCATCCAGGCCTATGAGGAAAAAGACAGAAAAACCGTAAACTGATCAGGAAAAACCGCTGAATGCCTGCATGCATTACATCACATACCGGCTGCCCTGCAAACATGTTGCGCCTGAAGCGTTCCGCAGAAATCCTCCTGCGCCGTCTGGACATCGCCGGTTCCGAACTGAGTATCCTCCTGGTGGATGATGCTGAAATAGCCGAACTGAACAGGAGATGGTTCAACAGGGCCCGTCCTACCAACGTCATATCGTTCGGCCAGCATTACGGTCTTCCCGGAGACGCCGGTTCCCAAATTGTTCAGGCCGATATTCCTGTTTCCAGGAGAGTGGTGCCGGCTGTCCTAGGTGATATTGTCATATCTGTCGAAACAGCCAGGCGTGAAGCGGTTCAGGCAGACACGACGCTGGATCACAGGCTCACCGCACTGATGATACACGGCCTGGCCCATCTGATGGGAGAAGACCATGAGCTCGGACCGGACGAAGCCATCGGTATGGCCCGGGTAGAGATGAATCTGGCTGAATTTCTATACAAGGAGGAGATAATGGCTGATCTATGTATAAATGTAGACCATATAGCGACAATCAGGCAGGCCAGGGGCACAGATGAACCCGATCCTGTCATTGCGGCCGGTATCGTTGAGCTGGCAGGCGCCGACGGAATTGTAGTCCACCTGAGGGAGGACAGGCGTCATATTCAGGACAGAGATGTGGAATTGCTGAGACAGACTATCAAGACCAGGATGACCCTTGAAATGGCTGCCACAGATGAAATGATCCGTATAGCCTCCAGGATAAAACCCGATATCGTTACACTCGTTCCTGAAAAGCGCAGGGAGCTGACCACTGAGGGCGGGCTTGATGTTGTAAATCTCGAAGCCGGCCTTACTGATGCGGTCTCGAGGCTTCACGGGGCGGGGATACCGGTGAGTCTGTTTGTAGATCCCGAAGAAAGTCAGATAGAGGCCTCAGCTGGAACAGGTACAGACTGCATTGAAATCCATACGGGGAGATATGCAGATGCTGCTACCCCGGATGAAGAAGACAGAGAATTTGAACACATCGTAAACGCAGCCAGGCTGGCCGACGGACTGGGACTTCGGGTCCATGCCGGCCACGGCCTCAATTACCGGAATACTTCCAGGATAGCCGCAGTCAGTGAAATCTGCGAATTCAGCATAGGCCATGCAGTTATAGCCCATTCAGCCATTGTAGGGCTGGATAGGGCCGTTAAAGAGATGCTATCCCTGGTCAAGAAGGGAACCCCGGAGTAGCTTCCTGTGATCGCAGGCTTGGGTATAGACCTTGTACACATTCCCAGGATAGAACAGGCCGTCAATCGATGGGGTGAAAAATTCCTGACAAGGATTTACACCCCTCTGGAACGGTCCTACTGCCTGAAATACAGAAATCCCTTTCAGGCACTGGCACTTCGTTTTGCAGCAAAGGAGGCCTGTTCGAAAGCCCTGGGCACAGGTCTGTCACAGGGAATCCACTGGCACCATATTGAAATAACACACGAATCTACAGGCAGGCCGGTACTTGATCTCTCAGGTGCCGCGCTGCTCAGGGCGGGAGACATAGGGGCGTTTTCCTGGCATGTAAGTCTATCGCATGAAAAGGAATATGCCACGGCAATAGTAGTACTGGAGGGAGCTGACTATCCGGCATAATAGCGGTTGACAATGGACAAATTAACTGGCTTAATTTATTCTGAGTCGGAATTCAATCCGTATATTACTTAACCCACATTTATCAGGGAGGACTGTAAATCATGAGTAGCAAGCCGTTCATTCTATGGTTTGATGAAATCGGAATTGAAGATGTGCCTGAAGTAGGCGGAAAGAATGCTTCCTTGGGCGAGATGTATCAGCACCTGACTGCAAAAGGTGTGAAGATACCGAACGGTTTTGCTATTACAGCTACAGCCTACAAACATCTTCTCAAGGATGCCGGTATAGAACAGGCGATCCGTGATGCCTTGGATGGCCTTGATACACATGATGTTGCAGATCTCCAGAAGAGAGGAAAGAAAGTCAGGGACATCATTCTGAACGGCAAGTTCCCCGACGATCTGGAGCAGGACATAAAAAAGGCCTACACCAAGATGGAAGAAAAATACGGTGAGAGTGTGGACGTGGCTGTTAGGTCATCTGCAACTGCGGAAGATCTGCCTGATGCATCCTTTGCCGGTCAACAGGACACATACCTGAACATCAGGGGGCCTGAGGATCTTCTCGATGCGTGCCACAGGTGCTTTTCAAGTCTGTTCACCAACAGGGCAATATCTTACGGGCAGGACAAGGGATTCGGCCATTTTGACGTCTATCTTTCCATAGCTGTCCAGAAGATGGTCAGAAGCGACTGTGCCAGTTCAGGCGTCATGTTCACCATGGATACAGAAAGCGGATTCAAGGACGTGTCTATATCACCGGAGCCTGGGGACTGGGTGAAAATGTGGTACAAGGTGCTGTGAATCCAGATGAATTCTATGTATTCAAGCCTACCCTCCAACAGGGTTTCAAGCCTGTCGTCAGCAAAAAACTCGGCCTCAAACAACAGAGAATGATCTATTCCACCGAAGGAGATGAACCGGTAAAAAACATAGATACAACCTCTGAAGAAAGAAATTCATTCGTGCTCAATGACGATGAGCTGACCACTCTGGCCAAATGGGCGTGCATCATTGAAGAACACTATCAGAAAGGCATGGATATAGAGTGGGCAAAGGATGGAGACGGCGAAAAAGTAGGGACCGGTGATCTCTTCATTGTCCAGGCCAGGCCTGAAACCGTCCATTCCCAGGCCGACAGCAATTTCATGGAAACCTATATCCTCAGGGAATCGGGTGAGATTCTGGCCACCGGCAAGGCAGTAGGCGGCAAAATCGGCCAGGGGACCGCCAATGTCATAGAAGATGTGTCGAACATACTGAAGTTCAAGAAAGGAGAAGTTCTTGTCACAGACATGACCGATCCCGACTGGGAACCCATTATGAAGATAGCTT
>DTYO01000255.1 GCA_012961845.1 Thermodesulfobacteriaceae bacterium | reverse complement strand
TTTTTGGTACGGTTTCTACTCACTATATCTTATATAACCTGCTGTATTTTAAGTCAATCAACATTTGCTTGGCCTTTGAAGCGAATAAGACGGGATAAAAGGTATCGCACAGACATGAAAAGATGGATTAGAAAAATAAGCGGTCAGGACCAGGATCTGGAAACAGGTTTGTCTGAAGAAGACTCGCAGGAGACAGTAACTGAAAAAGGTGCGGCCCCTGAACATCAGGCAGCCCAGGCACCTCGATACGGTCTGTTCAAACGTCTCAAGGAACAGATGGGCAGAACCAGGGGCGGTTTTATCCGTCAGATGGACGAACTGCTCACGGGAAGACGAGAAATAGACCGGGGCCTCCTGGATGAACTGGAAGAGATACTGGTTATGGCCGACATGGGAGTGGGCACTGTCCAGGAAATTTTAGATCGGCTCAGATCCGAGGTCAAAAGACATGAAATTGACGATCCGGAAGCGCTCAGAAACAAACTCAAAGAGCACATCCTAGATCTACTGGAAGTTCCGGCGGAACCCCTTGAATGGGAACCTGCCCCGTTTGTTGTACTGGTAGTAGGGGTAAACGGTGTAGGCAAAACCACCACCATTGCCAAACTGGCCTACTTGCTCAGGGAACAGGGAAGGAAAGTCATGCTTGTGGCGGCAGACACATTCAGGGCTGCAGCAGTGGAACAGCTTGAGACCTGGGGCAGTCGCCTGGATGTGCCTGTGTTCAAGCAGCGCACCGGCACGGATCCTTCAGCAGTAGCCTATGACGGCATGGATGCGGCAAAAAACAGGAATATGGACGTTGTCATCGTGGATACTGCAGGCAGGCTCCACACCAAAGTCAACCTCATGGAAGAACTGAAAAAGATCAACCGGGTGATCTCACAGAAAATTCCGGATGCACCCCATGAAATCCTGCTGGTGCTGGATGCGACCACAGGACAGAATGCCATTTCCCAGGCAAAACTCTTCAACGAGGCCACCGGGGTAACAGGTATAGCCCTTACAAAACTTGACGGTACTGCAAAGGGCGGAATCGTGGTGAGCATAGCACACGACCTGGGCATCCCCATCCGGTTCATAGGCATCGGGGAAAAGATGGAAGATCTCAGGCCCTTTGATGCCAGAGAGTTTGTAGAGGCGATTTTCAGCAGCTGATTCCGCCTGAGGAGACTGCCGATCTCCGTATCCCTTGAGTCATTTTTCCATCTTCCATCATGGCCGTTCCTCGCCTTTCCGCCTGTCATACATATATTCTTACATATATGAGACATCACATAGCGGACTGCAGTGATTAGCGGTCTATAAATGCTTTTCAGGGCACTGTCATTGACCCCGCCCTCATCTTTCTTCTTCCTGTCCATGACGGACCCGGAAATGAGCATACCATGAGTTTGGGCCGCTTTTAGCCTGCCCCTCTGTGTCAATGTAAGTGAGACACCTATCCCTTGCGAAATTAGTGTAGGGCGGGTAGGAGAATTTGCATGAAGCATCAAGGAAAAAT
>DTYO01000254.1 GCA_012961845.1 Thermodesulfobacteriaceae bacterium | reverse complement strand
GTATATATTTGATGTAACTATTCACGGGATTAATAGTACATATTTGACATAAACTGCTGATTCGCATCGCCTGTAAGGCGATGCGATGCGGTCTTTCAGCGCTTCTCTACCTGATATTTACTTCTACCGCGGTGGCCGGAGCGCCGGGTTCACGTTTTCCGGTGTCCGGTTCCACCATGAACAATCGAGTAGCATCCACCTGGCCCGTGCTCACAAGATAGTTCTCACACTTTTCGGTCCTTTCTAATGCAAGTGTCCGGAGCTCTCCGTCTGAAACCACACAATAATCCCTGAGCATCTTTTCCATCACCGGCACAGGCTGGCTCTTTACAAGTCCGATAAAGTTCTTTTCTTTTTTAAATGGGGCCTTTTTCCAGGCGGCTTTCAGGTACTTTTCATACTCATCTGGCTTTATAGCAACTTCTTCAGGCGTCATGGAAGCTCGTTCCTTTCTGCTTAGATCATTATACTTTGCCTGTTTTATATATGAGTTGAAGCGGTTTTTCTCTATTGTCTTCCTGTCTGATTCGGGATCAAACCCTCCCATAAGTTCGACTTTGATTTCAGGATGCTCATTGACTGCATCTGCCAGAATCCGGAGTTTTTTCAGGGCTGCTTCTGAAAGATCGGCGCTGCCGGGTTCAAAGTCTGTGTATTGCAGTTCCTCCCCTCCTCCGAAGGCGGAGGCGATAAGGGAGAAGGGGGAGGTAGCAGCTTTCATGATGAGATTTCTGATAATCTGGAATACGGTACCTGCAATGCTGAAATCCGGGTCGCTGATATCTCCTTCCACCGGAATATTAAGCTTGATCCTGCCATTTCGATCGGTGAGCAGGGAGATAGCAAATTTCACAGGGAGGCTTGTGGAGGTTTTACTTTCTACATCTTCTCCCAGTGTGAACTGATCCAGGAAGGCCCTGTTGGATGCTTTTAGTATGTTCCCGTCAATATAGTAGTGAAGGTCCAGGTTGAGTTTTCCCTTTGCAATGAGATAGCCGATATATTTGCATGCATAGGGAGTAAACCTGCTCATGCCTACTACATCGTTGATCTTGATTTCCAGGTCGGCACAAACCTCGGATCCACCATGGGGTTTACCGTACCCTTGATAGACATGCCTGCATTGTTATTGATGACCGCTTTGATGGATAAATCGGCCTTGGTGCCCGGGAGATTTGAAAGTCCTTTCACGGTTGTGTCTATTCCGGATAATACGGCATGAAATGGCGGTTTTATGCTCCTGTCCACCAGTTTTATGGTGCCGTTTCTGGCTCTGGCCATTTTTATGCTTATTTGAGGAGGCGATGTCTCTTCTGTTGACAAGGAATCTCCTTCCGGCTGAGAGGAGGCCTTTCTGATTCCTTTGAAAATCCTTGTTATGTTGAGTTCTCTGCTTTCGTCCAGCTCCACCAGCTCCACTTGACTGTCTATATGGAGTTCATCCAGATTTACCACCAGAGGGGTGGAAGCGATGACCTCAAGTCCGGTGGCCTTTATTTCCTTCCAGCTGTGAAATCTCTTCCGGGAATCTTCATCGTGCAGGGCCAGCCCGGTAATGCAGCAGTCACTGTTTATTGTGACAGCAGCATTCCCTGATTCTTCCCGAGCGAGATTTATTTTGCCTTTCCAGTGCAGATTACTGCTTCTTAGCTGAATGGGGTAAAGTCCTCCTACATAACCCTGGAAAACGGGAAGCGGCAGTTTTTTAGAGAAGAGGTGATCTTTGCGCTTGATCCATCTGGTGCCGCAGTGCCGTGTGCATGAAGCCTGTCCTTCTGGTTCACTGCGCAGTCAACAGAGAAGCTGAATTTTGAGTTCCCAGCAGTGTCGATATCGTCTGCTGTTATTGCAACAGGAGACAACGTGATGTTTACCGGGGTGTCCGGTGTTTCATCCCTGAAATCGATTAAAACTGGATCTGCGGCCCTGCTTCGGGTATTGTTTCCTGCAGATGCTGTCTCCTTGTCATGAAGCTTCAGCATCGGCGGCCAGGGAGGCCAGGTTGATTGCTCCGGACTTGTTCCTCACCGCCCGTATTACACCGCCGGAGAGATAGATTAGAAGGGCGAGAGCGGCCCAGAAGAGAATTTTCTGCAAGCGATTCATATTCTTCCATTTGCTGCTGATATCCATGGCAACAGATTACCTCCCGGAGTATGATTGTGATATATGAAGCGGGATTGTGCACAGCAACTGTAGAACATCTTCGGCAGTTTTGAGAGCATCTTTTGGATGGATCGGAAAATATGGCCGTAAACGCATAACTAGGTGTAATTACTTTGAAAATTACCTTGTTGGGAGGTCAAAGTATATAAACCGGCATGAACAGTATTGTATCAATACATAAACCCGGATCAAACGGACCGCAAGGTTGTCGGATAGTGTAGAGGAAACAAGAGAAAAGAATGAACAAGGAACGTCAAACGTCGGGTGCCTCTGAACCCGGATGATTCAGTGTTTTCTAAGCTGACCCTGAAGGCTGTTCAGGCTGGGAGGGAGCTGCCCGCAGGTATAAAACATTCCAGGACACCCCAGTTCCAGCCTCTGCCTTTTTATGCATCCACATGCATTTCCGGGTTGTCAGCCGACGTTCTACGTTCATTTGCAACCTGGATTATGCTGCTCGCAAACTTGCTGAAGCTGCGGGACCTCTGGTGCGCAGGCGTACTGATGGTACTTCGGGAATTCGATAACGCCGCAGAAGATAAACATCCGAGGCCTTATTTCAAGTATGGCAGCAATACCTTGAAGTATTCTGTACCAGCCTTCCGGAGCAGTTCGTAGATGATCATTTCAGCCGGTGCCGGAACTGCACCCAGGTCCCGCAGCCGCTGCAGGCCCAGTCGGTCGTTGACC
>DTYO01000253.1 GCA_012961845.1 Thermodesulfobacteriaceae bacterium | reverse complement strand
CTCTTCCTTGTCGTCATCCCGCTGAATGAGATCTTCTCCGGTCACGTCGTCCTTGCCTTCCGCCTTGGGAGGATTGAATACGACGTGATAGGTTCTGCCAGATGGGAGATGAACCCTGCGTCCGCTCATCCTCTTGATTATTTCCTCATCTGGCACTGCAATATCGATCACGTAGTCGATCTTGACGCCTTCCTGCCTGAGTGCCTCTGCCTGAGGTATGGTGCGCGGGAAACCGTCAAACATGAAACCTTTTTCACAGTCAGGTTCCCTGATCCTGTCTTTTACGAGGCCTATGATAATGTCATCCGAAACAAGCCCGCCTTCGTCCATTACCTTTTTGGCTGCCTTGCCAAGTTCCGTTCCAGCCTTTACGGCAGATCTCAGCATATCACCTGTGGAAATCTGGGGGATGCCAAATTTTTGCCTGATGAAGTTGGCCTGGGTACCCTTCCCCGCTCCTGGACCGCCCAGCAGAATCAAACGCATGAGACAACTCCTCCTTTCTCTGTCTTTTTTCTCGAAATATATATTCCTGTCCATGAGAAAGCAACTTCTTGTACCTGTGTCTGTCCGTGAGTGGTTTTTAGGATGGTAATCATCACTGGACAAGCAGATGGAAATTGAATTCATGTTGCACTCACAGACCATAATGTCCTAAGATACTTGAGGAGGAGCGGCAGCTGACTTTTCTGGAATTCTGAGAAAAAGGAGATTTTGCCTCAATGACTATCAATGCCAGAAGAACTATATGGACACCCTGCAAGTCGGTATTTGTTTCCGCCTTTATGATCAGTTTGACAGTGGTATCCGTCGTGATGTATGGAGCCACTGTTTTTGCACAGACACTGTACGTGAAACCCAGTTCTGAAGTCCCTGTCCGGACCGGACAGGGAACCGGATACAAGATTATTGCAGTACTCCAGGACGGAGTGCGGGTAGATGTCGTTGAAGAAGATGGTGCCTGGGTAAAGATCAGGACGGTAAGCGGCAGGGAGGGATGGATGCTCAGGAGGTACCTGAGTTCGGATCTACCCCTGAAGAAAGTGGTGGCATCTCTGAAGATGCAGAAGGCCCAGATAGAAAAGAGAGGAGCAGAAATATACCAGAAACTGAACGACGTGTCTGCCTCATATGCCAGGAGCCAGAAGGAACTGAATGCCTGCATCGAAGAACGGGATAAAATCAGGGAATCCTTCCAAGCTCTTCAGGAAGACGCTACAAATGTCGTCCACATAAAAAAGGCCCTGGCAGATACTGTTAAAGAACTTGAACAGATGAGAAAAAGACAAGCGGCCATAGAGCAGGAAAACAAATATCTCAAGAAAAATAATGCAGTGAAGTGGTTCCTGGCAGGTGGGGGGGTGCTTATTGTCGGATGGATCATAGGGCTGATGACAGGCAGATCTCGGAAAAAGAAACCATCATTGCTGTAGGTTTCCAACCAGGTCTGGAAAATGGAAAAATAAGCAAGGCGCCGAACTGAGCTTCATTGAGTCCGGTGTAGCATGTGCGTACAGCTTCAGGACAGTCGGCCAAAATGCAGGTGATAACCTTGACAATTGGCAGTATGACTGAT
>DTYO01000252.1 GCA_012961845.1 Thermodesulfobacteriaceae bacterium | reverse complement strand
TCAGGTACCTCAACCTCCTGTCAGGCGGAGAAAAGGCCTTGGCGGCCATGGCCCTGATATTTTCCATCTATTTCATAAAGCCAAGCCCGTTCTGTCTTCTGGATGAGGTGGACGCCCCCCTGGACGAGGCCAACACCGAGAGATTCAACCGGCTTGTCAGCAAGGTTGCAGAGCGTTCTCAGGTGATACTCATCACCCACAATCACAAGGTCATGGAGACGGCGGACACCCTGTATGGAGTCACCATGGAAGACAGGGGAATATCAAGGCTGGTCTCGGTGGATCTGGTGGAAAGGCCTGCTTCCTGATAAAATTATTGTCAGCCGGACCATGCATCCGATAATATTTTAGGTGTCTGTCCATAAATGGTGTCTGCTGACAGACAAGAGAAAGGATCTATCATGCGCACAGCAAAAGATATCATGACCCGTTCCGTAATCACAGTGACCCCGGATACATCTGTGAAAGAAGTGGCGAGGCTCCTGCTGGAACACCACATAAACGGCATGCCGGTTGTTGGAGACCGGGGTGAGATATGCGGTGTGGTAACAGAAGGCGATCTGGTGGACCAGAACAAGAAACTCCATATCCCCACTGTGGTGACCCTGCTGGATTCTTTTTTTCTCCTGGAGAGCCCGGACAGGATCAAGAAAGAGCTGAAAAAGATGGCAGGCACCACTGCAGGCCAGATATGCAGCACTGACGTCGTTACAGTGGACGAAGAAACACCTGTTGACGAGGTGGCCACTCTCATGGCAGAAAAACACATCAACACGATCCCTGTGCTGAAAGACGGGAAACTGACCGGTATAATAGGCCGAGGCGACATAGTGCGTTCATTCACCTCCTGATTTTCTGAACAATTGCCGTCAGTCAGTCCCTGCCCCCTGGGCGCCCTGATATTGCCGTTTGTGCTGGGGATAATCTTTGCAAGATTTCACCCTGGTTTGTCCAGTCCGGCAATAGCCCCGGTCCTGTTCACATGCAGTGTTCTTCTGACTGCGTTCACCGCTTTTACCTGGAAAAGATCCGTTGACCGCAGGAGGCTGCTGCGCATCCTCTCAGGGGCCGGCGCTTTTGTATCGCTCTTCGTACTGGGCGGCTTCCATCTGCACAGCAGCCTTGCGTCCCTGAAAGAATCCTCAAGCGGTCTGCTGCGGCTGGCGGACCGGCCCGGGAGACATGTCATGACCGGACAGGTGATCAGGGCCCCAGCCCCGGCCCGAGACGGCATAAGGCTCCTGGTCTCCCTGTCTGAAATAAATTCTCCGACCGGAGACAAACCTCTTACCGGAAGACTCAGCCTGAAAATCAGGGGGATCCGCATCGAAAACATCTCCCCGGGAGACTGGATCCGGTTTTCAGCCGGGCTCCGGAAGGTCAGGAATTTCCATACACCTGGAAGCTTTGACTACGAGACCTGGTGCGCGGTAAGGAGGATACTGGTTAAGGGGTTCGTGGACACTCCTCTCAGGGTATGCGTCACAGGGCATTCCAGGCATTCGGCCAACCTGTCCCTGTTCAGACACCATCTGGAATTCTGGCGTCACAGGATAATGATCACTCTGAAAAGGAGCATGGCCCAGCCTGGGCGGGGCATTGCCGCCGCACTTCTCACAGGTGAAAAAGCCTGGTTGACCCCGGAGATCAGGGAGGCGTTCGCCATGGCAGGCATCGGCCACCTGCTCGCGGTTTCCGGGATCCACATGGCCTTGGCAGCAGCATTGACAGGGGGGCTGATCGCCATGCTGCTCCTGCGCTTCGAATGGATCATACTCAGGTTTCCGGTCAAGAAGATATCCATTTCAGCAGCCCTGGCTGCATCCGTCTGTTATGCAGGCCTGGCCGGTTTTTCACCGTCGGCCACAAGAGCGATGGTCATGATCTCGGCCTTTGGAACCGCATTTCTTCTGGACAGGCCCCAGACTCCCCTCAATTCCCTTTCGGCAGCGGCCTGGGTGTTGCTGATAATGGATCCGCTGCACCTATTCGGCATATCATTCCAGCTATCGTTTGCAGCGGTATTCTTTCTGATCCTGTTTTCTCCGTATTTCAGCATGGAAGGCATCCCCGGCACACACGGGAACCCCAATCTTGAAAATCACGGAATTCATCCGGAGTCCTCCCTCAGCCGTCGCCTGGTCAAGGCTCTGACCGCCTGGCTGATTCCCATGTTGCTGATCACACTCACTGCAACCGCCGCCACTGCACCGGTGACAGCCTGGCACTTCCAGCGTGTATCCGTGGCGGGCATCCTTTCAAACATCATCATGGTACCCTTGACCAGCTTCCTGATCCTTCCGGTGCTCCTGGTAGGCGCATTCACTGTACTGCCCGCACCGGATGCAGCCGGGGCCCTGTTCAGACTGCTCCAGTACCCGCTCGACAATATGGCCATCCTTGCAGACAGGGTCGCCGGATGGAGCTGGTCATCGTACTGGATACCGAGGCCTGCTGCCATACTGGTATTCCTGATCTATCTCTTTTTGGGGGCACTTGCCCTCTCCTTCCACTGCAGGAGGCTCAGGAAGCCTGCCGTGATCTGCCTGGCCCTGCTGACCTTGTGCTCTGCGTTCCAGAAGTGGCAGATCAGGCACAGGGAGGGCATCAGGCTTCACGTCCTTGACGTAGGACAGGGAACGGCCCAGGTCGTAGAGCTTCCTGGCGGCGGGCTAATGGTCGTGGACGGAGGCGGGACGATAAGTCCGTCTTTCGACATAGGCAGAAGGGTGGTGGGTCCGTTCATACGGCAGCTCGGTTACTGCAGCATAGATGTAATAGTGGCCTCACATCCTGAAATGGACCACGCAGGCGGCCTAGCGGCCCTGGTTCATGACTTTCCGGTAGGAGAACTCTGGACCAACGGAGACACCTCCCATGGCATTTTCTGGAAGAGGCTCATGGCCGCATGTTCAGTACGCGGAGTGACCCACCATATCTTCAACGAGTCAGAGACCAGGTATTTCGGGGATACCCGTATCGACATCACCGGGCCTTCCAGATGCTCCGGCCTCAGGTCCAGAAACAGCAGGTCTCTTGTAATATGCCTCAGCCACCATGGAAAAAGGATTCTGATGACAGGGGACATCGACAGGGCCAGGGAGCAGTGCCTCGTATCCAGCGGGCTCGGCCCTTCAGACGTATTGACCGTACCCCACCACGGTAGCATCACTTCCAGCAGCAGGGATTTCATCGCTGCCACCGGGCCGGATATCGCCATCGTATCAGCCGGATGGCGCAACAGATTCGGACTCCCGAGCCCCGAAATCATCAACCGATACAGGGAAGCAGGAACCCGCATATACAGGACCGACCTGGACGGAACTGTCACAGTAAAACTGGAACAGGACAAGATCTCTGTACACACATTCCTCCCCCACCCCTGAAGCCAGGAGTGAATCCTCAGGAATTCTAAGAACAAGATCACTTTTCACAGTGGAGAGGCATGCCTGCCTGAACCCTCCGGCATAGTCTTCCTTGCTGAGCTTTTCGCTTATGCCCCCTTCAATGTTCCAGCTTTCAAAGATTATCCGGCATTTTCCACAGACTCCGCTTCCGCCGCACGAGGCATTGATATGTACTCCGGCCAATCGGGCAGCATTGAGAAGATTTTCCCCATCATTTACACGAATACTTCGTCCGGTTGGAAGAAAGGCGACTTTATCCCAGATTATGCACTTCAACTGCCGAACAAAACAATTTTTAAAATAATTATATGAAATTATGAACTTAAAGCCATATTTTCCGATTTACCCAAGAGGTGCTTTCAAAACTGCCGGAAATGTTCTACGGTTGA
>DTYO01000251.1 GCA_012961845.1 Thermodesulfobacteriaceae bacterium | reverse complement strand
TGCAGATTGACTCACTGTATTTGTGTACCTGCTTGGTTTATGTCAATTTGCGTTGGTTTGGCTTTTGAAGCGAATAATCCGGCATGATATGCTGCGATCGAAAGGTATGGTCCGTTTCTGTTTTCCCGGACTCAACAGCAGCGATCTACAAAACCACACATATGCTTGAGCACATCAGCATCATAATAAAACACCGGTCCGAAACCACCAGGCGGACAGGGCGGAGTCTCAGCACCAGACTCATGGCACAGGACATTAAAGTAACCTTGGGCCAGGTCCATCCTGAAAGCCAGGCTGTCGTAGTACTGGGCGGAGATGGAACCCTGCTGCATGTAGCAGGCAAGGCATACGAACTGGGAATACCTCTCCTCGGCATCAATCTGGGCGGCCTCGGTTTCCTCACCGAAGTCCATATGGACGACACGAATCAGGCTGTCGACCTGTTGCTCTCCGGCAGTTTTGAACTGGACAGACGAATGATGCTGTCAGTCACTGTCGAAGGACAACGTGATGAAAAAACTACATATTTTGCATTGAATGAAGCAGTCATTGCCAAGGGACCGCTTGGGAAAATCATTTCACTTTCCACATGGGCAGGGGGATCATTTTTGACAAACTACCGCGGGGACGGCCTGATGGTCTCCACGGCCACCGGGTCTACGGCCTACAGCCTTTCAGCAGGAGGCCCCATACTCCACCCCTCCATAGAAGCACTGCTGCTAACCCCTATCTGCCCGTTTGCCCTGAGTGCCAGGCCGCTTATACTACCCCCTTGGTACGATGTCGTCATAGGCATTGCAGCCGATTCCGAAAATGTGAGTCTCATCGTAGACGGTCAGATCGGTCATGACCTCAGCAACAAGGACAGGATAATAATACAGAAGGCCCCGGGCTGTCTGAAACTGGTCAAGTCTCCATTCCGGGACTACTTTACAATATTGAGGGAAAAACTCGGCTGGACCCAGGGCATGACCAGCAGAGCCCTGCCGCCCGACATATGATCGGCCGCCGGATCGCGCCGGCCCTGGCCGGTGCAGCCGCCTGCCGGGGTTCCTGTGAATACCTGCTATCCACTAACCACTTCAGCCATTTTAAAGATAGGCAGATACATGGCAACTATGATCGAACCAATTGTCCCGCCAAGGAAGACGATCATGAATGGTTCTATCATACTGGTCAATGCATCCACCGCCGCATCTACTTCCTCATCATAAAAATCTGCTATTTTATTGAGCATGGTGTCCAGCGCACCTGTTGTCTCCCCCACTGAAATCATCTGGACCACCATGCCCGGAAAGACTCCGCTTTCCTGCAGAGGCTGGGCTATGGTACGCCCTTCGCTGATGCTGGACCTCACTTCAAAGATGGTTTCTTCCACCACCTTGTTGCCTGCTGTCTTGGCCCCTATGGTCAGGGCTTCAATAATGGGCACTCCACTGGTAATAAGTGTCCCCAGTGTCCTGGTGAATTTTGCAACCGCCACCTTTCTGATCAAAGGCCCGAAAACAGGCGATTTCAACAGCATCTTATCTAAAACGCGGTTCCCCTTTTCAGTGGCGTATATCCTTTTTATGGCAAACACCAGCACACCAATTGTGGCCAGAATGAACAGGAAATACGATTTAACAAAATTGCTGAAGGTTATCACCATCTGTGTGGGCACAGGAAGTACTCCCCCGAAATCGGTGAACATCTTTTCAAATACGGGGATGACAAAAAGCAGGATGACAGCCAGGACCAGAATGGATATGGCCATGACAATGGCCGGATATGTCAAAGCGCCCTTGACCTTCCTTTTCAGACGCTGAGCCTTTTCCATATAATTGGACAATCTAGCAAGCACTTCATCCAGGATTCCGCCCACTTCACCGGCACCAACCATGTTGCAGTAGAGACCGTCAAAATATTTGCGATGTTTCTTGAGTGCCTCGGCAAATCCCGAACCGCCTTCAACGTCTCCCTTGATTTCCTTTAGTATCTTCTTGAATGTCTTGTTTTCCTGCTGCCCGGCAAGGGCATCAAGGGCCTGAACCAGCGGCAGACCGGCATTAATCATTGTAGACAGCTGCCGTGTAAAAACCACTATATCCTTGTCGGTGACTTTAGGCTGGAGGAAGCTGATATTTTCTAAAATATCCTTGGGCTTAACCTTTATTTTTTTTGGTGAAATCCTTTTCCGTCTAAGGATGAGCCGTACAGTCTGCTCATCTTTGGCCTCCAACTCACCTTTATGTTTCTCACCTGTAAAGGTAGTGCCTTCCCATACATATACCGGCATAGAAACTCTCCCTGGATCTGAATTTACGATATACAAAAATACGCTTATATGAGCTTATCGGACCCGGGAGGAACGGACTTTATTTCTGT